>CAZUEB010000045.1:0-9322 GCA_964619115.1 uncultured Dehalococcoidales bacterium | reverse complement strand
GGCATGGATGCTATTAACGCTGTTTTCAGCACCACCTACGAGATTGACCAAAAATATGGTACTGAATACCATCAGAGGTTTAGAAAATGGCTGAGACACGTTCAGGAGAATGACCTCTGTGTTGCTGGTGCGATGACTGATGTCAAGGGACACCGTGGTCTGGCGCCAAGCCAACAGCCTGACCCGGATATGTTTGTCCATATCGTGGAGCGAAAAGATGACGGAATTGTAATAAGAGGTGCAAAGGCAAATATCACCGGAGTTGCCAATTCACACGAGATGCTCATCATGCCCACTCTCAGAATGCGCGAGGGTGACGAGGACTATTCGGTAACTTGCGCCATACCTACCGATACCCCGGGGGTGACGCTTATCTACGGTAGACAATCCTGCGATACGCGAAAGCTTGAGGAAGGCGATATCGACGTGGGCAACTACAATTTCGGCGGGCACGAAGCGCTGACTATTCTGGATAATGTCTTTGTACCCTGGGAAAGGGTTTTCATGTGCGGTGAGATTGACTTCTCCATCATGCTGGTGGAGAGATTCGCCGGTTACCATCGGCAGAGCTACGGCGGTTGCAAGGCCGGTATCGGCGATGTGCTCATTGGTGCTGCTGCCTCCATAGCTGATTACAACGGCGTGCGAAAAGCCCCCCACATCAGGGAGAAGCTCGGTGAAATGATTCATCTTACGGAAACAATACACGGGTGCGGATTATCCTGTGCTTACGAGGGATGGAAAACCAAAGCAGGCAATTACCAGTGCGACATACTTTTAGCCAATGTCTGCAAGCACAATGTAACCAGGTTCCCTTATGAGCTTACCCGGCTTGCCGAAGATATAGCCGGCGGCATTCTGGTAACCACACCCTCAGAAAAAGATTTCCGACATCCGGTGATAGGCAAATATGTTGATAAATACTTGAGCGGGGTCCCTGAGGTACCTACTGAGGCTCGCTACCGAATGATAACGCTTATCCATGCCATGTGCTTCGGTCTAACAGCTCCCAGCTACCACACTGAGTCCATGCATGGCGCCGGTTCGCCACAAGCCCAAAAGGTTATGATTGAGCGCGAGACAGATATGGTCTTAAAGCAAAATCTGGCTCGCAGCATCGCCGGAATTGACAAGAGAGAAGACCCTCTGGACGCAACTTCTAAAGGAGGCTGGAAGAAACCAGCGGGGTGGGATTCGCCCACCTGGCCAAGAAGCGACTAGATACTATGCCCTCAATCCGGGTAAATTAGTCAGGGTAGCAAAGCAACTGAATATATCGCTGAGAGGCTAAGTTTGCTCAAGCCACAAAGGTCAGCTTAGTCCCTGACATGTTTACCAGAAATTGACTGGGCAATGCCTTTTCAATGGCGAGTATAGCTTTCCTCCCGGTGCAATGGGTCGGGATGACGTATTCCGGTCCTATTTGCTGCAGAGATTTTACGGTGTCGCCAATAATCGGTTCGAATGCCGGGCCGGTTAGATGGAATCCTCCCATAACAACATGCACTTTATCTATACCTGTAACCTCTCGTGCATATTCAACTGTGTTTATTATGCCCGAATGCGCGCATCCAGACAGCACCACCAGACCTTTGCCTCTCAGGTTCATGACCAAGGCAGTGTCATCTTCGGTGGGATCCCAGGTTTTCTGACCTTTTTCCTCATAGAAGGCATATGGCAATCCTTTTTCGAAACTTGTCCTTCTAGGTATTTCACCCAGGAACAAAACATCCCCATCCAGTAACAAGGCAGGCTCTTTTGCTTGGGTAATTTTAAAGCCAGACGCCTCGACCTTTTCTTTTTCCGGTGCTGGTAGTCCTACCTTAATGCCCTGTATAGGTTCAAGGTATCTATTTCGCCTGAATGCAACAGGGTGTAGAATTAGTCCCAGACCCTTCTTGCCGATTTTTGCTGCTATCTGTGCCATCCCTCCAAAGTGGTCCATATGTCCGTGAGATAAGGCTGCCACCTCAACCTTAGTCAAATCAACTCCGATAGCAGCGGCATTCCTTACAACAACATCTTCAGAAAAACCGAAGTCAAAAAGCATAGTTCTTGTTTTCTCTCTGGTCGTTGTAGCAACAAGCGCAGCGAAGCCGTGCTCAGCTAGAATCGAGTTCGTTACCTTCATGTCTTTAACTGGCATTGCTCTGGTGACTATGGCTGAATTATCTCCGGAGACCAAATCAATATAGTTGTCTTCAAGTGTCCATATTTCCACCTTATCTACCTGGTTTAACTTAGACTGTGCCATGACGTGTTAACCTCCTTTACTTTATCTTTATAGTTACGATTATACAATGTTCGGAAGAGAAGTTGAATATGCACAAAATCTTGAATTGTCTTCAGAACTAACCAGAGGGCATTTTGTTGAATCCGGAGATAAAAATAGGTGCCAATATCTAGAATCCGCAAATAAGAGGCTGGGCATCATAAGAATACCCAGCTTCAGTCATTTCCGGTTCTCTATACATTTAGCTCTTGATTCGGTACATTTTTGTTCCACACTTCGGACAAACACCTTTTATAGCTGGCTGACCATTTTCCGTTTTAATGGTCTTTGGATTTCTCATCTCTCTTTTGGCACGGCATGTCATACAATATGCTTGCATTTACATACCCCCTTTTTTCAGTTATAAACGGCTAACTACTCTGAAAAGTTTATGCTAACGATAAATTACAAAACCTGCAATTATTGCCCGTTTCATCACTTCTAAGGCAAAGAACCTGTTGAAAGCTGGCTGTGGCTTATCTATAATCAGCCTGTGCCAAAACAGCGACTGGACAATCTGCTGGTGACTAAAGAGCTGGCTGAAAACAAAAGCAAAGCCCAGGCTCTGATTATGGCTGGCGAAATAACTGTTTCAGGCGAGAAAATTACCAAGCCAGGCACCCTGGTGGATGAAGACGCCGAACTCCAATTAGCCGAGAAACTGCAATACGTCAGCCGGGGCGGCATCAAGCTGGCCCATGCCCTGGATGAGTTTAAAGTGGATGTAACTTCCCTTACGGCTATGGACGTCGGCGCATCTACCGGCGGCTTCACCGACTGCCTGCTCCAGCGCGGCGCAAATCGTGTCTACGCCATAGACGTGGGCTACGGTCAGCTCGACTACAAATTGAGGCAAGACTCAAGAGTAGTTGTTATGGAAAGGGTAAACGCCCACCACCCATTCTCCATGCCGGAAAAGGTTAATATAGCCACGATGGATTTGTCCTTCATCTCGGTGACAAAGGTAATACCCAACCTAATCAGCCATCTGGCAAAACCCGGCTATATTATCGTCCTGCTCAAACCACAATTCGAGGCAGAGCGAAAAGAGGTGGGCAAGGGCGGCATAATCAAAGACCCACAAATTCACGCCCGAGTTCTCGCCCGCTTCATCTCATGGATAACCCAGCATGACCTGAGATTGCGCGGACTGGTCACCTCGCCCATCTTAGGCGCCGAAGGCAACAGGGAGTTTCTGATACTCTTGACTCCCAACCAAATTGGAGGAGGTGTCATTCTGAAGGAGTCCCGATGTAATCGGGACGACTGAAGAATCTAACCCAAGTTTAATTCCGTCACCAATGGGATTCTTCGCTGCGCTCAGAATGACATGTGGCGAAGGGCTCGCAATGACAGGAGAAAACATGAAAAAGAACTTCACCCTCACAGTGGATAACCTTCAGCTCCCCGGCGAGGTCTACTTACCGGAAAACGTGAAGCTACCCTGCCCGGCACTGTGTCTTTGCCACGGCATCCCCTCTGGGAAACCCATCTCAAGCGATTATAAAGGTTACCCTAGACTGGCTGAAAGGTTCTGCACTGCCGGCTTTATCACCATGATTTTCAGTTTCCGCGGAGCCGGCGAGGCTCAGGGCAACCTGGACATGCTGGGTTGGACGCGAGATTTAAAAGCTGCCATCGACTATCTAGCCAGCATGGAAGAAGCCGACAGGTCACGCCTTCATCTTCTCGGCTCCAGCGGTGGTGCTGCCGTAAGCGTTTATGTCACTGCCAATGACCCAAGAGTATCTTCTCTGATAACTTTAGCTTGCCCGGCTGACTTCGGTTTCATGGCTGACAAACAGCGGGCTGAGGCTACCATCGACCATTTCCGCAGCATCGGGGTGATACGGGATGCGGACTTTCCACCTTCAGAGGATGAATGGCTAGATGGCTTCAACAAAGTCACGCCGCTCCAATGTATAGGCAGAATTTCTCCCCGCCCTCTACTCCTGATACACGGCGATAAAGACGACCTGGTGCCAGTAGAACATGCCCACAAGCTCTATAAAAAAGCCGGTGAGCCTAAGGATCTGTTCATAATCCCCGGCGCCGGACACAGGCTGCGCCTGGAAGAAAAAGCCATAGCCACGGCGCTGGAGTGGCTAAAGCAAATGCTAAATTGACCTCCACATAGAAAAAGGCTTATAATTAGGATGCAAGTTTAGCTATGCATGAAAGCTGCGGTGTATTCGGCATATATGCTCCCGGAGTAGATGTTGCCCGAATTACCTTTTTTGGACTTTATGCTCTCCAGCATCGAGGGCAAGAAAGCGCCGGCATCGCCACCGCCGACGGAAAGAGAATCTGCATACACACCGCCATGGGACTGGTCTCCCATGCTTTCACCGAGGACGAACTGGCCCAACTACCCGGACACATCGCCATAGGGCACACCAGGTATTCCACCACCGGAACCAGCCGCGCTTGCAACGCCCAACCCATACTGGTTGAATCTAACTCGACAACCGTAGCTCTAGCCCACAACGGCAACATAGTCAATGCCCAATTCCTCCGTGACGAGCTTTGCCAGCTAGGATACAATTTCACTACCACCACCGACTCCGAGATTATCGCCAATCTCATCATATCATCCACAGAAAGAAACCCCGTAGACAGGATAAGGTACGCCATGCGTCGGCTGCAAGGAGCCTATTCCCTGGTAATTTTGACCAAAGACAAGCTGATTGGAGTTCGCGACCCTATGGGAGTACGGCCGCTCTGTCTTGGCACTATAGACAACGGCTGGGTAATCGCATCAGAAACCTGCGCCCTGGGCCATATCGGAGCCCATTTTATCAGGGAAATCGAACCTGGCGAAATAGTGGTCATAAACAAGCATGGCGTCAAGAGCTTTAGTGAAGAGAGCACCAAGAAAGCCCTGTGCATTTTCGAATATATCTACTTCGCCCGTCCCGACAGCGTGATACAGGGCAAGCTGCTGTATCCAGTACGCCAGGCCATGGGCAGAATACTGGCTCGGGAATATCCAATCGAGGCTGACCTAGCAATGGGTGTGCCAGATTCCGCCACCGCTGCCGGTATCGGCTATGCAGCAGCTTCAGGCATTCCATACTGCGAGGGTCTAATCAAGAACCGCTACGTGGGACGCACTTTTATCGAGCCTGACCAGAGATTACGAGACCTTGGCGTTAAGCTGAAGTTCAATCCCCTGGCAGAAACAATCGTGGGGAAGCGATTAATAGTCGTCGATGACAGTATTGTCCGCGGCACCACCACTCCCAAGGTAGTAGCCATGCTCAAGCGAGCCGGAGCCAGAGAGGTGCATCTGCGCATCTGTTCACCGCCAATACGTCACCCCTGCTTCTTCGGCGTGGATATGGCTACCAGATGGGAGCTTATCGCCGCCCAGAAAACCATACCTGAAATCAGAGACGCCACGGGGGCTGATTCCCTCGGTTATATAAGCCTCGATGGCTTAATCGAGTCGGTAGGCTTGCCCAAAGAAATCTTCTGCCTGGCTTGCTTCACCGGGGAATACCCCACACCGGTCCAGCTGGAAATGGATAAATTAGCCCTAGAAGCCATACCTTCAGGGAGCTTGAGTGAACTCGGTGGATCGTGATGCTTATACCCAGGCAGGCGTTGATATCAAGGCTGCCGATAAAGCCAAAGAGCTGATTAAACCACTCGCCCGGTCTGCTTCCAGACCCGAGGTTTTGACCGATATCGGCTTATTCGGCGGCATGTTCCAGCTATCAGGCTACAACGAGCCGGTACTGGTATCAAGCGTCGACGGCGTAGGCACCAAGCTTAAAATCGCCTCGCTTTTAAATAAGCACCACACCATCGGCATTGACATAGTCAACCACTGTGTTAATGATATACTCACCTGCGGCGCCAGCCCGCTTTTCTTTCTCGACTATATAGCCATGGGCAAGCTACTGCCGGAAAAGGTGGAGAGCATCGTCAGCGGCATAGCTGAAGCCTGTAAAAACGTCGGCTGCGCCCTAATCGGCGGCGAAACTGCTGAGATGCCGGGAATATACCAGGGCGATGACTACGACCTCGTCGGCTTCATAGTCGGCGTGGTGGAAAAGGCGAATATACTCAACGGCAGTGCCATCGCTTCCGGCGATGTCATAATAGGCTTACCTTCCAGCGGGCTGCACACAAATGGTTACTCGCTGGTACGCAAGGTTTTCGATATAGACCGAGACCCGTCTGCGTCACATGTATCCTACCCCGAGCTGAAACGGACTCTGGGTGATGAGCTTCTCCAGCCGCACCGCTGCTACTATTCAGAGCTGAAGTCAGTTTTGCCGATGGTTAAAGGGCTGGCTCACATTACCGGTGGGGGATTCGAAGGCAATATCCCCAGAATCCTCCCTGAAGGCTTGGCTGTACAAATCAGCAAGGATGCCTGGCAGGTCCCGCCCATCTTTAAACTAATCCAGAAGCGGGGCAAAATCAATGAAGCCGAGATGTACCAGGTCTTTAACATGGGCATAGGCATGGTCATTATTTGCTCGCCGGAAAAAGAACTTGTTGCCAGGCTAAGCGCCTTGCCCGGAGCGCAAAAAATTGGTAAAGTTATCCAGTCCACGGATAGCCAAAAAATAATAATCACTTAAAGGAGGTCCCCCCTTGCGCGCTATTGTCAGTGTTTCCAACAAATCAGGATTGGTCGATTTTGTCCGAAAGCTAAAAGATTTAGATGTAGAAATCTACAGCACCGGTGGCACTAAAAAGGCTATCGAAGTCGAGGGTACAAAAGTCCACAGCATCTCAGAGCTAACCGGCTTCCCTGAAATTCTCGATGGTCGGGTGAAAACCCTTCACCCGGTAGTCCACGGCGGTATCTTAGCCAGGCGTGAGCTTCCCCAGCACATGGAAGAGCTGGCTAAGAACAAGATTCAAACTATAGATATGGTAGTGGTCAACCTGTATCCATTCGTCCAGACAGTGACCAAGGCAAATGTTTCACTCGAGGAGGCACTCGAGAACATAGATATCGGCGGGCCGACGATGATTCGTGCTTCTGCCAAGAATTTTCCATCTGTACTGGTAATCGTTGACCCTGAAGACTATGACGTTATCATCGAAAAGCTGAAAAAAGGCAAGGTGGACCAGCAGGAGCGAAAAAGGCTGGCTCAAAAAGCTTTCCAGCACGTCGCCATGTATGACACCGCCATCGCCGAGTATCTCCGAGACAAGGAAATCTTCCCGCAGGATATGACCATAGCTATGAAGAAGCTCTATGACCTGCGTTACGGGGAAAATCCTCACCAGAAAGCTGCCATCTATGCCGAGCAATCGATAAAGCAGAAGCCGGCGGGCTTGACATCGGTCAAGCTGCTCCACGGCCCGGAGCTTTCCTTCAATAACTTCCTCGACCTTGAAGCCGCCTGGAGCACAGCCTGCGACTTCACCGACCCCACCATAGCCATCATCAAGCACAACAACGCCTGCGGGCTTTGCAGCAATAAAGACCTGATTGAAGCCTATAAGAGAGCGCTTGCCGGCGACCCCGTGTCCGCATTCGGGGGCATTGTCGCCTGCAACCGCCCCATAGACACCGCCCTGGCTGCCGAAATCGACAAGACCCACTACGACTGCATTATAGCCCCAGACTACAGCAACGAAGCCCTTGATATGTTCAAACGCAAGAAGAACCTGCGCCTGCTTTCGTTGCCTGTTTCAACACAAGGAATCAGAACCGGAAACATTGACCTGCGCCCTATAAGCGGCGGCTTCATGGTGCAGGAGCAAGATTACTACACCGAGGAAGAATTTAAACCCAAGACCGTATCCAAGCGCGAGCCAACCAAGACGGAAATGCGCGACATGCTCTTCGCCTGGAGAGCGGTAAAACACATCAAGTCGAATGGCATCGTACTGGCTAAAGATAATACGCTGCTCGGCATGGGCACAGGTCAGCCCAACAGGGTAGTCAGCGTGGAGCTTTCCTTAAAGAGAGCCGGGGATGCCGCCAAAGGCAGCGTGCTCGCCTCCGACGCTATGATTCCATTCCCCGACACCGTAGAGGTAGCAGCAAAGGGCGGAGCCACCGCCGTAATCCAAACCGGCGGCTCGGTAAGAGATAAAGAGGTGATAGACACAGCCGATAAATACAATATGGCTATGGTGCTCACCGGCATACGCCACTTCAAACACTAAAGAACACTAAAGTAGGGAAGAGCGAAACTTTATGTAAGTGATTTCCAGATACCATCTATAACTATAGTCTGGCGACCTATGATAAAGGCGACCAATTTGACCAGAGTGCCTCCCCCGGCTTCATTCATATTTGGGGGTTACCAGTGAGAAACCAGGCTCATGTACAAGGGATAGAGGAGGTGAATTAATGAGCTATAGGAGCTTTGAGGAAGCTTGGCAAGACATAAAAAAGTTACAGGACAAAGACATTGTTACACTCTGTCATCGTCATAAAAACCATATTGTGGAAGTCGATGAAACAGGGCTGATAACACGTCCAAATGGGAGTGAGTATGCTCACTATGTGACTAAAGGGACATTCAAAACGGTGTGGAGAAAGCTTATCGAATATGGAAAGTTTGTGCCCGTAGAGGATGGCGGGTACTACTTTGCCTGTGCGTGTATAGCACATCTGCCCGAAGTCGAGTCTTCTTATGAAGATGGAATTTTATGTTTATATCTGAGGCAGTAAGACACTCACCATTTTGGTAAGGTTAAGAAGCACACGGACTGAAAAAACCTAGGCAAGAAAAGAAGAGGTGCTTGAAGAGGTGGCTTTATGTATACTAAATAATCCGGTGCGTACGGGGCTGGCAGATGACTATCGCAGCTATGCCTTTTCTGGTTCTTTCGTTTTTGATATAAAGGAGTTAAGCGGATAGACTTAACAGCATGTAAAGAAACCCAAAATGTAGGGACAGGGCTTTAGCCCTGTCCGCAGTGTTCAGCTTACGGACAGACCTGAAGGTCTGTCCCTACAGAGCTTTATCCTCTCTCCCCTGGCGGGAGAGAGTTAGAGTGAGGGGGAAAGGAAAAACCGATGATGATAATCGATAAGGACACCGTTAGCGCCACCAGGCAGAAGCTAGC
>CAZUEB010000044.1:0-9330 GCA_964619115.1 uncultured Dehalococcoidales bacterium | reverse complement strand
GAGCAGGCATCTACCAGCATATGCTCCAGTTCCACATCAGGATAATCAGCAGCGACCTCATTAGTCACCTGCCGCCACAGCCGAGATGATTCTAGAACATTGGCTTTATCCACCGAGGTCAGCTTTTTACGACGGGTCATGGCTATCTCAAATCCAACCCTTACAATACGCTCAATCTCCTGCTCCGAATAGACCATGCTATCTACAGCCCGTCTGCCTTCAGAAGTCCGCCACTGTTTCTTTGGTTGTCCGAAGTAAAGTCCACCGGTAAGCTCGCGAACCACCATCATGTCTACATCCTTTATTACGTCTGGCTTAAGGCTAGTCGAATTGATAAGCATAGGCAAGACTTTCACCGGGCGCAAGTTGGCAAAAAGCTCTAGCTCTTTGCGCAAAGCCAGAAGCCCATCTTCAGGATGTACCTTAGCCTTTGGGTCATCCCACTTCGGACCGCCGACAGCCCCGAGCAACACAGCATCACAGCTCCGGCACATATCCAGGGTTTCTTCAGTCAGAGCAACACCGTGAGCGTCTATGGCTGCTCCACCCACCAGACCATAATGGGATTGAAAGCTATGACCAAATTTTTTCCCCACAGCTTCCAGAACTTTTATCGCCTCAGTAGCCACCTCAGGACCAACACCATCACCTAGCAACGCCGCGATGTTGAATTTCACCTTATATTCCTCCGGCTAGTTTATTTTTGGTATACTCAACCAGTCCACCAGCATTTATTACTCCCATCATAAAATCAGGATAAGGCTCGGCGACAAAAGTTTTACTGCGGGTAATATTCCTTATCTCTCCTGTCATCAGGTCGACCTCAAGAATATCACCGGCTTCAGTGCCGTCTACAGCCTCAACACACTCCAGAAGCGGCAATCCGATATTAATGGCATTACGGAAAAAGATGCGGGCGAAGTTTTTAGCTATAACACAGGATATGCCGGCAGCTTTAATAGCCAGGGGAGCATGTTCCCGCGAAGAACCACAACCGAAATTAGTATCAGCCATAATAATGTCCCCCGGCTCAACCCTGGTCAGGAATTCGGAATCGATGTCTTCCATGCAATGCTGGGCCAGCTCCGCAGGCTCAGATAGATTGAGATGTCGAGCCGGTATTATAGCATCGGTGTCAAAATTAGCACCGTATTTATGAACCTTACCTTTCAGCTTCAAATCATCACCTGCCTTTCAAGGCTAGACATAACCAGCACAAGTTTCAGCATTTTCATTTAGCATAGCCCTAGTCTTTAAAACTCATCTCCAGTTCGTATAACCCTGTGCTTCTCCGCACAATATTAAATCCCACTTTCTCGAATAAATGAAGCATTGGTCGATTCTCCTGAATAACCTCCGCACTAAAACCAAGCAGACCGCTCCTCTTCGCCAGATAAATCAGATAAAGCAATAACTCTGTACCTACACCCTTATTTTGATAATCATCCCTTACTGCAAAAGCAACCTCTGCAGTGTGCGTCTTCTCATCTATGATATACTGCCCTAAGCCGATGGCAGTTTCCTTTCCTTTTTTTTGCATCACAGTTAGAATAGACATTTGCTTAGTGTAATCGATAACCGCAAATTCTTGCAATTTTTCATGAGGCATATCTTTTCGCGCAGAGACGAAACGCTGATAAAGGCTACGGTCGGAAAGAGAGTAAAAAAGGTCTTTCAACAAAGGTTCATCGCTTACTTTTACCGGCCTAAATAGCATGGTAAGTTCAGACCCTGTAGTCCTATATGTCTCCAGATGCCCAGGATATTCCCCTCCTTCTCCGGTTATAAAAGCCTGGTCTTTATAGATTAAGCTCAACTTTTTGGCTTCTTCAATCAGTTGCAGCCTGAATTTAGGGTGAGCTATAGATATCAACTCCATGGCCCTCTCTCTAACATTCTTGCCGTGTAGATAGGCTATGCCATATTCCGTTACAACATAATGAATATCCCCCCTGTTTAGAGTAACCCCAGCTCCCTCCCCAAGAAATGGGACAATCCGGGAAATTTTCCCTCCGTCTGCAGTCGATTGAAGCGCCAGTATCGTTTTACCTCCAGGGGCTAATATGGCACCTCTCATAAAATCAGCCTGCCCTCCGATGCCACTGTAAAATGTCATGCCGATAGACTCCGCAGTAGCCTGTCCCGTAAGGTCGATTTCCAAAGCACTGTTTATTGCTACCATATTCCCATGTTGAGAAATAATCAGCGGGTTGTTCGTATAATCTATAGTCCTGAATTCTATACTTGGATTATCATGTATATAATCATAGGTTTCTTTCTTACCCATGCAAAAAGTCGCTACTGTCTTGCCACGGTTTATGGTCTTTTTTACATTATCAACAACACCTTTCTTCATCAACTCTACAATGCCGTCCGTCAGTAACTCGGTATGCACGCCAAGATGTTCTCTGTCGCTGAGACTGGACAATATCGCATTAGGAATGCTCCCATACCCAACCTGTATGGTATCCCCATCCTCAATGATACGAGCCACATACATCCCAATCTGCCTGGCAATCTCGTCAGCAACACTCACCTCATATTCCAACAAAGGCTCATCATGAGCGACGAGGAAATCAACATCTTCAACATGTATAAAACCATCGCCGTGCACCCGTGGCATATTCGAATTGACCTGAGCTATAACCAACGAGGCATTTTCCACTGCTGCTTTAACAATATCTACGCTGACTCCAAGGCTCATATAGCCGTGATTGTCCGGGGGCGAGACTTGAATTAAGGCTACATTAACCGGCACAAACCCCCGGTAAAGCAAAACCGGAACATGCGACAAGAATATTGGTGTGTAATCCGCAAGTCCCCTGTTGACCGCCTCTCGGGTATTATTACCGATAAAAAATGAGTTGTGCCTGAAATTAGCCTTAAACTTCTCCTCGGTATAGGGGGCAACTCCAAGAGTCCAGACCTGAATTACCTCTGCATCGAAAAATGCCTTTGGGTAAGATTCGACATAATTTATCAGGGCGTTGACAAGATACCGGGGTTCACCACAGCCAGTACTAACGAAGATTCTATCACCCCTGTGGATATGGCTGAATATAGCAGCTTCCGTCGCAAATTTTTCTGCATATCTCGCTTTTATCTCATCTAACTTATGCTCCCCATCCAAACCCATCCAATAACACCTCCATCAAAACTAAAATCTACTTAATCGCCTCCAGAGCATCCTCCACTAATACAACAGTATCCTATCCCACATTGACATCTTAAGATAAATGTCGGCTGTATCCGCTACAACCAAGCATAAAATTTCCTCCTGTGTTTCGCCCATCCGCTCAAACCATACTCTTTAATTTTCCTCACATTCTCCTTAGTATTATCACCATGGATTGGCTCAAAAAACTCAAACTTATTGCATCTCTCAAATTCATCGCATTCCCAGCAACCATCTAGTTTCTTTGCCTGAACACAACTCTTAATCTCACAAGGCCCTGAACATCCATCACCACCAGACCTACAAGGGGTATTACAACTTAACTTGATTATTGCCTCCAAGACATGGCGGCATTCCTCATAATGCCTGAGCTCTTTAACGGAAGCGCTCTTGACTTCCGCGTATTTATCAAACTGCACAGCCTGCAACTCGCTCATCAAATCTTGCGCTAATTCCGCGACCTTACTTTTATAGCGAAGGCAATCGCCACAATACAAACCGCAGTATGCAGTTAGCTCAACCTCTGAATTTGTCATCTCTGCTATAAAACCGCCCTCTAAAAAACTTTCCCTCTTAATTTTTTCTTAAGCTTAAGCGAGAAAAGCACAACCGCCGGACAAACACAACCAAAAACTCAATTAGCCCGACATAACCTTATTGACACGTTTAACTTACAATTTCCTCCGGGCTGGCTATTCGGCCCAAGATGGCACTGGAGGCGGCTACTGCCGGACCAGCCAGATAGACTTCAGACTTGGGGCTGCCCATCCTGCCGATAAAATTACGGTTGGTCGTTGAGACACAACGTTCACCTGCTGCCAACACGCCCATATAGCCGCCGAGACACGGACCGCACGTAGGCGTGCTGACCACAGCTCCAGCATTGATAAAAGCCTCTATCAAGCCTTCACGTAATGCATTAAGATAAACCTGTTGCGTACCCGGAATGACTATGCACCGCACCTCAGGGCTAACCTGTCTGCCTTTGAGTATACTGGCAGCCAGTCTCAGGTCATCAAGACGGCCGTTGGTGCAACTGCCAATCACCGCCTGGTCAATTTTTATGTTACCTACCTGGTTTACCGGTTTCACATTGGAAGGCAGATGAGGCAAGGCTACTTGCGGCTCGAGTTTTGAGCCATCATATTCAATTACTTTTACATATTCAGCATTGGCATCAGGCTCATATACTTTGTAGGAACGATTGGTTCTGCCTTTGACATACTCTTTTGTCTTACTATCCACCCTGAAAATGCCAGCTTTAGCCCCAGCCTCAATCGCCATGTTCGCCATAGTGAAACGCCCGTCCATAGGCAAGGCATCAATCGCCTCGCCGGTAAACTCCATAACCGAATAAAGAGCGCCATCAACGCCGATATTGCCGATGGTATGAAGTATGAGGTCTTTGCCCCCAACCCATTTCCCTAGCTTCCCGTGATAGACAAATTTTATAGTTTGTGGCACCTTCATCCATATCTCACCCGTAGCCATAGCTATAGCTATATCCGTGGAGCCCATTCCGGTAGCAAAGGCACCTAAAGCCCCATAGGTGCAGGTATGAGAATCAGCTCCTACCACCACTTCTCCGGGCAAGACGAGACCTTGCTCCGGCAAGAGCACATGTTCAATGCCCATCCTGCCGACCTCAAAATATACCAAATCGTACTGCCGGGCAAACTCGCGCATCAGTTTAGCCTGCTCAGCAGAGAGTATGTCCTTATTAGGACAGAAATGGTCCGGCACCATAACTATCTTTTTCGGGTCATAAACTTTATTGATGCCAAGGCGCTGGAACTCTTTTATCGCCAGAGGAGCAGTGATATCATTTGATAAAACCAAATCAACCCTGACGTTTATGAATTCGCCAGGGCTGACTTTATCCTTGCCCGAATGAGCCGCCAGAATATTCTCAGCTAAATTCAAAATCCATCACCTCAGTTTCTCAATTCATCCTCTCACCCTGGGAATCATCAGCACAAGCACAGAGATTGCTGCAACGATGGTCGCCACTAAATACATCCCTACTCCGGCCGCCAATCCTATTGCTGCTGTGACCCATACACTTGCCGCGGTCGTAAGCCCCATCACATGGTCGCCTCGCATACCACGAAAGATAACCCCGGCACCTATGAAACCTATGCCGGTCACCACTCCAGCAGCAACCCTTGAAGGGTCTACGCCATCGCCGAAGCCGAAAAGCGAGACCACTGTGAAAAGGGCAGCGCCAACAGAGATTAGAATATGAGTACGCAGCCCCGCCGGCTTATTACACCGCTCTCTCTGGTAACCGATACCTGCCCCCAAAGCTGCTGCCAGAAGCAGGCGCAAGATTATCTGCAATGTTAAACTCACCCGAACGCCTCACTCTTTTCTTGCCTTCTTAGCCACCAGAAGCCGATTCAACGCATTCATATAAGCCTTGGCACTGGCAACGATGATATCCGTGTCGGCACCACGCCCGGTATACCCCACACCATCGCTCTCAACCCTTATGAGCACCTCACCTATAGCATCAATACCCTCAGTCACCGACTTTACTGTGAACTCAGTAAGCTTATTGGGCACCTTGACTATCCGATTGATAGCTTTATATATAGCATCCACCGGTCCCGTACCCAAGTCAGCATCAGCCACAGCCCGCCCGTCGGGACCAATGAGTCTCACCGTGGCTGTTGGAATATTATTATTCCCGCACGAAACTTCAACATGGTCAAGATGATAAATTTCGGAAGCGGTGCGCAATTCTTCAGCTATTACAGATTCGATATCAAGGTCAGTGATTTCCCGCTTCTTATCAGCCAGCTCCTTAAAAGCTTGAAAGGCATGCTTGAATGATTCTTCATCCAGAATATAGCCTAGCTCAGCCAACCTTTCTTTGAAAGCGTGCCGACCACTCAACTTGCCCAGAACAAGGCTGCTAGATGGGATACCTACTGACCTTGGGTCCATAATCTCGTAGGTAATCGCTTTTTTAATTATCCCATCCTGATGAATACCTGACTGATGGCGGAAAGCATTGGCACCGATAATAGCCTTGTTGGGTTGGACTGGAAATCCAGTAAGCTCGCTTACCAGACGGCTCGTCTTATAAATCTGTGTGGTATCAATATTAGTGGTCAGGTGATAAAAGTCATTTCTGGTTTTAATCGCCATGACAATCTCTTCCAGGGAAGCATTACCAGCCCGTTCACCTATACCATTGATAGTACACTCAGCCTGCCTGGCACCCTTTCGTATCGCCTCAAGGCTATTGGCTACCGCCAGCCCCAAATCATTATGGCAATGGACGCTAACGACCACTTCACCAATATTAGACACCTTATCCAATATACCTTCAATCAGGTTACCGAACTCTTGCGGGATGGCATAACCGACTGTGTCCGGAATATTTACCGTAGTAGCACCGGCTTGAATAACAGCCTCCAATATCCGATAAATGTACGCAGGTTCAGTACGGCTGGCATCCATTGGCGAAAATTCTACATCATTCGTATATTTTTTAGCCCGAGCCACCATATCGCGAGAAATCTGCAGGATTTCTTCGCGAGTCTTCTTGAGTTGATATAGAAGATGTATATCCGAAGCGGAAAGAAAAACATGAATACGAGGTCGCTTGGCTTTCTTTATCGCCTCCCATGCCCTGTCTATGGCTTCTGCATTGGCGTGAGCCAGAGCACACACAGTTGAGCCCTTGATCTCTTTAGCAATAAGTTGAACCGCTTCGAAATCACCCGGCGAGCTTATCGGAAAACCAGCCTCAATAACATCAACTCCTAGCTTCTCCAGTTGTCTGGCGATTTGCAACTTATCCTGGGTACTCAGAGCGGCTCCAGCCGCCTGTTCACCATCACGCAAAGTGGTATCGAGAATAATTACTTTGTTCATGTCCCACCATTAAGTTAAGTCTTTAGCCACGGCATCATGCTTCTCAGTTTCTTGCCCACAATCTCAATCTCATGTTCAGCATCCATTCGCTTCAGAGCATTGTAGACGGGACGGCCTGCCTGATTCTCCAGAATCCACTCTCTAGCAAAGCTACCCGTCTGGACTTCGGCGAGAATTTGCCTCATCTCATCCTTGACCATATCATCGATAACCCTTGGCCCACGGGTATAATCGCCATACTCCGCGGTATCGCTGACCGAGTAACGCATATAGCTCAAACCACCTTGATACATAAGGTCAACGATGAGCTTAAGCTCATGAAAGCACTCGAAATAAGCAATTTCCGGCTGATATCCAGCTTCGACTAGAGTCTCAAATCCGGCCTTGACCAGAGAAGTAATCCCACCACAGAGCACCGTCTGCTCTCCGAAAAGGTCGGTCTCAGTTTCTTCGGCAAAACTGGTTTCCAATACACCGGCTTTAGCACAGCCGAGACCTCTAGCATAAGCTAAGGCAATATTTTTCGCCTTACCAGAAGCATCCTGATGAACAGCCACAAGAGCCGGTGCTCCAGAGCCCTCGGTATAAAGCCGCCGCAACATATGCCCCGGACATTTAGGTGCAATCATTGTTACATCCACATCAACAGGCGGTATGATTTGCCCAAAGTGTATATTAAAACCATGGGCAAACATCAGCATCTTTCCCGATGAGAGTTCCTTCTCTATTGATTCACGGTAAACCCTCTGCTGTAGAGTATCGGGGACAAGCATAACAATTATGTCCGCTTCTTTGGCCACTATGGCAGCATCAGCCACCTTGAAGCCAGCTTTTTTGGCATTCTTCCAGCTCTCAGTGCCTTTGGCTTCCGCAACAATGACCTGACAGCCGCTATCTCTCAAGTTCTGAGCATGAGCATGCCCCTGACTACCAAAGCCTATGACTCCAATCATCTTGCCCTTGAGTAAATCTAACTTAGCGTCCTTCTCATAATAGATTTTAGCCATGATGCCTCCTTTAAAAGTTTTTATCTGCCCTGCTGCAGGATTTGATTACTTATGCGTCATCACCAGTCTGGCGGACTCTCGGCGTCCGAGGGCAGCACTTTTGGTGATTGCTTCGGTGACTTCACCTCCCTTGACTCTTCAATCTGCAACGGACCAGCACCACCCCGAGTTAATGCTATACGACCAGTTCTGGCTATCTCCCTGATACCAAAGCCACGGAGAAGGTCCAGCAAAGAATTGACCTTGTCTTCATCTCCGGTAACCTCCACCATCAGCGAATCTGGGGAAACATCCACTATATTAGCCCTAAAAATGTCCACTGTCTGGATAATCTCACTACGAGTGGAAGCAGTTGCCTTGACCTTAATCAAAGCCAGTTCCCGAGCCACTGTTTCATTATCAGTTATGTCAACTATCTTAACTACGTCTACAACTTTGTCAAGTTGTTTCCTGACCTGTTCCACTTTAGCATCATCGCCCTCCACGACAATAGTCATACGAGACAGATTAGATTGCTCGGTGTGCCCGACAGCTATACTCTCAATGTTAAAGTTACGCCGACGTAAAAGACTAGAAACCCGATTAAGCACTCCGGGCCTATCTTCAACCAAGGCAACTAAGGTATGCTTCGCTGTAGTCAATGACCTCGTCCTCCTCTTGCTCTATTTCTATACTCTAAACTCATTTACTTGAACGAGTCACTTTCTCTGGACTCGGCATTTCCAACGCCTCAACCAGCGCCGCGCCTGGCGGGACTATAGGAAAAACATTCTCCTCAGGTTCGACAACAAAATCAATCAAGAACGGACCTTCACAGTCCATCGCTTTTTCTATAGCCGAGACCACCAGTTTCTTATCCGTCACTCTCAGCGCCGGGACACCATAAGCTTCGGCAATTTTAACGAAATCAGGGGCAGAAAGTGGCGTGTGAACATAGCGTCGCTCATAGAATAATTGCTGCCACTGCCTAACCATACCTAAAAATCCATTGTTTATGATAGCTATCTTAACAGCCAGGTTCTCCTGAACTATAGTGGCTAGTTCCTGTACAGTCATCTGAAAGCCACCATCTCCAGCAATGCACCAAACCGTCTCATCGGGTCGACCGACCTTGGCACCGATAGCGCCGGGAATCTCAAAACCCATTGTACCCAAACCACCTGAGGAAATTAAGCTATTTGGTTTATCATAAAAGAAAAACTGAGCCGCCCACATCTGATTTTGACCAACGCCTGTAACCACAATGGCATCGCCTTTAGTAAC
>CAZUEB010000043.1:0-9490 GCA_964619115.1 uncultured Dehalococcoidales bacterium | reverse complement strand
TATCACAGCACCGAAAATCATTTAGCTGCACGGCAGCACCTACTTTAGCCATACCATTAACTATTTTCTCCGTCACATCAGGAGCCACCCGACTATATGGAGGTTCAGCTACTTTTCTGAGCCACTGAGCCGGGGCATCTATACTATCTTCCAGTTTCTTAAGCAAGTCAGGCCGTACCCTCAGACGGGCACCAGTGCCGATTAATATCAGTGCTTTAACATCCTCCGGATAACTCAGCGCATACATCATGGCTATGGCACCGCCCAGAGAATGCCCTGCAATTACAAGCGGTATATGCTCTCCTCTATAGGTATATTGATGAAGCCACTGTACATACTCGTCTATGCTGGTGCACGCCTTGCCCTCAGGATGACCTGGAAGATTGATAGCTTCAGAACCGGTGAAGTATTTTGTTTGGTAATGCCAGAGCAAACTAGTGTTGCCAGCGCCATGAATGAAGATAAGCTTCATCTTAATACCTGCTAACACCTGTAATAACCTGCCGCCAACAATTATACCACCTGTTAAGTTAGCCCCATAAGCATAACAGCCCCAGGAGCAGGCGGTCGATGGTTAAGTGCACTATGTAGCCGTTCTCCCACGGGCTTCCCCTCTCAATAAACAGGGTCTTCATTCCCAAAATGAAAGGTGGCAATCTGGCTTATGATATGATATGCTGAGCAATGGCAATAATGGATAATATTTGCCTGACTGAAAATTAATATGGAAAATCACCTATAATACATCCCTAATAAGGCAAGGGCTTATCTGCCAGATAACAATAAAATTTTTGAGAGGAGTTCTAATGATTAAATCAAGACTGTGCGACCTGGTTGGGATTAAATATCCCATTATACAGGCCGGAATGGGCCCCTTCAGCAACAACAATCTCTGTGTTGCTACAGCAAATGCAGGCGTCCTCGGTCTGCTTTCTACAAGCGGCGTTTTTAACAAAGATGATCAGCCATGGATTTACAATGACTTTGTGAGAACCGGAGAAGCTGACCCCGAAGACGATATGGCTACAGTCCTGGAAAAGGTGCTGAAGCGGACATACAGGCTGGTAAAAGATAAGGGTGGCATTTTCGGCATCAACGTGATGGTTTCAACGGAAGTTCTCCCGGCTTCACACATCATGATTGATACAGCCATCAGGATTTGCCAGGAGAACCCTGATATGAAGAAGCATTTCAAAGTAATCTTTACGTCCGCCGGCGACCCTCTTGGCTGGAAAGACAAAATAAAGGGAGCAGGATTTACATGGATACATATTGTTCCATCTGTTAGGGCAGCTTTGCGCTGTAAGAAAGCTGGCGTCGACGTAATAGTAGCCTCCGGCCATGAAGGCGGTTTCCATACCTCATGGGAACCAGTTCACTCAATGATTTTGCTTCCAGCCGTGGTGGAGGCGGTATCCGATAACGATACGCTGGTTGTCGGCGCCGGTGGGTTCTGCGACGGCAAGACACTGGCGGCCGCGCTGGTCATGGGAGCGGACGGTGCACTGATGGGGACCCGCTTTCTAGCAACACAGGAGAGTGATTTCCATCAGATCTGGAAAGAGGCGGTTGTGGAAGCAGGTGATAGGGCAACATTGGTTGCGCGCGGCTTCGTCGGGCCCGCACGGTGGTTGAAAACACCACGCAGCGTGGAACATGCTAGAAATACTCTACAGAAATCACCCGGCGTTTTCCTGGGTACTCCCGATGATTACTCGACTATCGATATGTCTTTAATTGAGTATGAGAAGGAATCTATAAAAGCTACCTTCGAAGGAAATAAGGAAAAGGCGATGATGGCTGCCGGCGAAGCGGCTCAGCGGGTTAAAGACATGCCCAGAGTTAACGACCTGGTGCAGGAAATCGTCAGGGATGCGGAAACCATTCTGAGGGACATTCCGAAAAGGCTTCTGGCATAAACTATCAGTCCAAATTATTCTGAAAAGAAAAGCCGAGGCGAAGCGGCGCAACACAAGCCTGACCACAACTATCATTACATGCGCCGCCGCTGCCCTGGCATTTGTAGCCGCTACCATACTGGTGCCAGTATATGTGCCTCAGGTAGCCATATATGTGCCCTTTATCGCCCTGGCGCTGGTTCTACAGAAATACACCACCAGATTCTGGAGAGCATACTCAAAAGCCAGGACAAGGTTTATGTAAAGTAGGCGGGGCAGGTCTTCCGTGACGGCTACCCCAGGTTTCTCGATGAAGCCATGAGCGATCCCCGCGTGCTCGTCTTTGTCGAACCTCAGCACATCTGGATTAAAGGCAAATTCGTCGCCCCGCTGGAGAGCCGCAACGACCTGCGCAGCGATATACTTCTGCAATTCATCAAGGAAGCCAAAACCAGCTCCGATATCAAGCTGGCGTAGGTCACCCCCACTATCCGCTTACCGGTTTTGAATGCTGTGCCTTTGACTGGCTGGTGCTACACAGTGATGTGAATTAAACAAAACTGATTTCCTAATATATGTCAAGCTTTATTGACCCCGAGACAGTGTTCTAATACACTAATTAGCTGGGGATGGTAGGCTCGTTGCAGGTTGATAAAATCAGGCCAGAACTATAGACTAAAGAACAGACAAGATAGCTATTCTTTTGGGTAGGTATAGGAGAGATGTCGACTCATGTGAAGCGGCGGTCGGTCTTTGCAATCATTCTTGGCGTTACCTTAGTCTCAGGCTCCTGCATTCCATCAATTACACCGACATCTACTCCGTCACCGGCACCCATATTGACTCCTGTTATAGAGCCTCCAAATGACACTATACCTCAATCGGCAATGCCAAGGGGTAAGATAGACTCGGACCTCCATGTGGATGTCTACCTGTCTGATATGGTGTGGCCTGGTACCACGCTATTACCGGATAACCATAATCCTGAAAAACCCAGAATAATAGAGGTGAACATGCTTGGGGAAATTGTCTGGGAGTACTTGGTTCCACAAAATCTCAAGCAATATACCAATCCGGGTTTTGATGTAGAATCGCTACCGAATAATAACATCTTGTTCGTATTGCCTCATAGGGGAGTGTATGAGATTGACCGCACGGGCAGAATTGTCTGGTCATACCTGACCGACAAAATATCACACGATGCGGACCGCCTGGCAAATGGCAATACGATTTTTGTATTTGGCGCTTCTGATCAAAAGAGTGATGCCCAGATAATCGAGGTAAATCAAAATGGAGACATTGCCTGGACTTGGCATGCCAAAGACCACTTTGATAGGCCGCCCTTCAACAATATTTATAATGATGGTTGGACTCATACTAACGCAGTGACCAGATTGCCTAATGGCAACACGCTAATTAGCCCGAGGAATTTTAACTTCGTGATTGAGGTCGACCATCAGGGCTCAGTTGTTAGTACTTTTGGGGAAGGCATTTTTGAAACTCAACACGATCCGCAAGTTCTTCCTAATGGCAATATATTGGTGGCAAACCAGGGAAGACCACCTGCGGGATTTCATCAGGCAGTGGAAATTGATTCAACGACCGGCAAGATTGTCTGGCAATCCCCCGTGTTTGAAAAGTGGGCGTTGCCGGTTAGAGATGCCAACAGATTGCCCAACGGCAATACCTTGATTACCGGGTCTACAAAGATAGTTGAAGTTACCTCTGATGGAAATATTGTTTGGCAACTCACGCTAAAAGGTACAACGCTCGATGTTTCCACAGAACAGGGAAGGAAAGACGCGTCAAGATTAGGATTCTACAAGGCCGATAGGATTGACGCAGAGAATTAGCCAGCGCGCCCGAGATTAGCCAATTACAGTAATGTCAAAGGCACTGCAAACTAATTAAACTGGTTTTCATAACGCTTGCGCCGCTTGAGGTAACAAACACTCAGATTGTGACCATGAATGACGCAAGGGCGCTACTGAACTGAAAAAGAAAACAGATAGTTAGTAGCCACAGATCACATCTTGCTATTTTTGATTGCCTTAGCAAAGCTTGCACATTAGGCATTTCGCGAAGTGATTTCTTATATTGATCTGAGCCCGGTCGCCCGCCTACAGGCAGACGTGGTGCGGCTTCATTCAGAATTTCAACTTCGCTTTTAACTCCTCTGGTTTCTAGTAATATAGCTCCGGCAAAGCTTATTCCCAGACCAATCAATCCTATTACCGACCACATTTCCTTTGCTCTCCTTAGTTATTGATTTGGGATTATAGCGTGTACGACAAGAGGAACAATATAGCGTTTAGTTTATATTGACTACTAGTTATGCTAGAATTTACTAGACTCTGAATGGGTAAAAACGGAGCTAATCTGTACAGCTCCTGTCCAAGATTACAGAGCCTAAACAGAACAGGCAGTGATATTATGGTTAAGCCAAGGATCGTTGAAACTGACCAGGGGATACAGGGAGAGTCCAACGTCAAAATTTATGACAGCATGATGAGGAGAATGAGGGATAAGTGCTGGATTGAAACTAACTTAATCTTAAATGCGGGCATAAGGCAGGGTCTAGTGCTCGAAGTGGGTCCAGGTCCCGGCTATTTAGGTCTAGAATGGTTAAAGAAGACGAAGGGTACAAATCTTAAGGCTTTAGAAATTAGTCCTGGTATGATAGAGATCGCCGAGAGAAATGCTAAAGAATATGACCTTGAATCTAGGGTTGAATATGTTAAGGGTAACGCGCAAGAGATGCCTTTTGATGACAATATGTTCGATGGCGTATTTACTAACGGGTCTCTACATGAATGGGCACAGCCAGCTAAGATTTTTAACGAAATACATCGGGTAACGAAGCCCGGCGGGATATGTTGCATAAGTGACCTACGGCGTGACATGAATCCACTGGTAGTTTGGTTTATGAAACTGGTGACCAAACCAAAAGAGATAAGGCCTGGCCTCATATCTTCCATAAATGCATCTTACACGCCCGAAGAGATTAAATCAATACTCGGGGAATCAAGCCTAAAAGGTTACAAAGTGGCTAGAGTAGCTATGGGTTTTGTGATAACAGGGCAAAAAGTTGGATGATTAGTATCGCCTTTGACCTTTGATAGGATGCGCACCGCAGTTAGTTTTATCCGCATAAACACTCGGCTTCAAATAGTATTAGTACAAAAAGTTGCCCCTGCACAAGAGCCTGAAAAGTGCGATACTGCCGGTCGTCTCAAAAACACGAAGGCAAGGCTAAAAGTTCTTCTTTCCGTCCACTGAGCTCCACCATCCAGGTAATATCTTCATCTGAATTTAGTTATTAACTATATCTGTTAGTCTATAGTTATAAGCTGAACAGTGTTGGCGCCGATTTCAAATGTCTGTGCGTTGAGTGAGGTGGTTTGTATCTGGTCGCTGGTATCGCTAACTTTATATAAGGAAATTTGGTTAATTATACGCATGTCAACAAAATCAATGCCCGCAGTTATTGACGTGTCCCCTGGATTAGCTATAAGAATTGCTGCTTTGCCAGCATCATTCTGTCCGGCAAGCATCCACAGCGAAGCATTTGGCGAAGCACTAACTGCCAGTCGCCTGGGATAAAGTGTCATTTTTGACCAGAGTGAAAATGCCAGAGCTATGTGCTTAGGGCTGCCGTCAGCATAGAACATTCCGTAAAAAGTAGGCGCCCTGACATCGGGGTCAGGTCCACGGTAGAAAGTTGATACCTCTACATCATTTTGTTGTTGGAGTTCAATCCAAGCGGCACTTAGAATTGCCGCACCTTTGCCGCCGGTGCGAAGCGCCAGTGGTTCAGGGCTGTTTTCTGAGTCCCGTTTAATATCGGTGTTCCATTCGGTTATATGCGTTGTAGTTTGCGTGAATCCTCGTGCGTCCAGTGAAGAGCGATAGAATTTGGCAGCGTCGGAATATTGCTGGGGGACATTGGAATACATATGCCAGGAAAAAAAGTCCATTGGCGCATATTTTTGTCTGACAAAATCCATAAAATCCTGCGTCCATTTTTTACCTTGCGGCATAAGAGCGCCGGCGGGAGTAACGCCTGGTCCGCCGACCTTCAGTTCCGGAAATTCTTGTTTAATCGCAGACGCAGTCTCAACATATAGCTGAAAATATTCAAGCGGTGTATGTGGTTTTTGCCAGAATTGTTGATTGTCAGGCTCATTCCAAATTTCGACGTAGCGAAAACTAGTATTAAATCCGCTCCATTTGCCTGTATGGTAATGTCTCAATACTTCAATTGCTGCCCTGACCCAATTGGTGCGTTCCTGAGCGTTAGCCGGTGGTGTGGCATTATTCCATGAATCGCCCAGGCGCAAATAAGGTTCGAATCCACCGTTGATGATTGCCATCCAGGTCTGATCACTTTTAACGAAATTGTAAGATTCTGGTCTAGCCGGGTCACGAGTTCTATCTGGATACATCACAGACATATCCAGTGCCCCATAATAATCATGGGTACGAATCATATTTACCCCGGTCTGCTTGTAAGCAGCAGTAAGGTCAGCGTTATTCGGGTCAGTCCCTGCTGGAAGGGGACCTATATTGACACCCAGCAATGGTCTGATAACCGAGTTGGTCGCCCTGTCAATGGTTATGGTTATGTCTGTATTGGTTATTTCTGTTTTTGGCGGTGGTGTTGGTTGTTGCACAGGAATCGTTGGTGTGGTGCAGCCGATAATATTGAGCAGAAACACTAATGTGATTGTACAGGTTAGTGAATGGATTCGCATTTTGCTTTTCATTTTCACTCGATTCGGAAAGCAGAATAGCAGAGGAAAGCTAAAACGTCAATTACCACTATGTACACCTCTCTCACACAATCCGTTACTATCTGGCTATTGACGTGTCACCGTGATAGAGATAGACTTAGGGAAAATATATGAAGCGGGGTAAAAGATGCGAAATTGTTTAACGGTTCTTTTGATATTTATGCTCTTACTGGCAGGATGTTTGGTGCCGCCCAGATTGGCGGTAAGTCTGGCGTCTCCTGCCGATGGTAGTTCGGTATTATCGCTAACGCCTACTCTTATGTGGGGGGGTGGTGGCGGAGCGGCTACCTATCGGTTAATGGTGGCAACGGATAACAATTTCCAACGTTTAGCTATCGATGTAAACAATATAGGTGACATCAGCTACACTATACCTTCGGGCAAACTGAATGGTGACACCTGGTATTTTTGGAAGGTACTGGCCCGACAGGGCAGCCAGGTATCAGACTGGACGGCGCCATGGTCTTTCCATACCCCGGGTGGAGTTGGTCCGGCGAGTAATGGGACTGTTCGTGTAAGCGCTACACTCGATGGGGCGCCGTGGTCCGGCTCGGTAAACTACAGGGTCAGCGGTCCTTTCTCGGATACGGATAATTCGGTCCCGTGGAATTTTACCAGCGTGCCGACCGGCACATACACAATCACTTACAATTATGGCGGCCCTGCCGGCGCCTCGCTGACTAGCATTACTCCAGCGCCAACTCTGGAATTGGACACAGGCGGTACGGCGCACTTCGTCTTGAATTTCCAGAGCCAATCCAGTTCCAGTATAAAGGTCGCCGCCACTTTGAATGGCTCGCCTTGGTCGGGAAGCGTGAGCTACTCATTGACCGGGCCTTTCAAGGATGCGGATGTAATAGTTCCCCAGACCTTTAGCAATATGCCGACGGGGACGTATACAATGACGTACAATTCAGGTGGTCCGTCTGGCGCTGTACTCAGCAGTATTTCACCTTCGCCGACCCAAACGTTAGCGTCGGGTAGCAATATTGTGTATACGCTGAATTTCTCGACAGCCTCAGCATCGAATCTGTCGGTTACTGCATTGTACAACGGGGTCGCCTGGACAGGTCCGGTACTATATTCACTCTCCGGACATATTAACAATAACTATACGTCAGTTCCTTTACAATTGAATAACGCTACTCCCGGTACGTATTACATTAATTATAAGGGAGGAGGCCCGCCGGGAGCGACGCTGGGTAATATTGCCCCGGGACAATCACTTGTGTTAGCCAGCGGAGGCTCGGCTGGGTTTATCCTGAATTATTATGTGCCCCAGCAGACCGGAAACGTGGTGGTTGATGCCAACTTGAATGGCTCGCCGTGGTCTGGAATGGTCAGCTATATGTTGAGCGGTCCCTTCCAGAGCAACGATAATCAGGTGCCACGTACTTATAATAGCGTGCCTGTGGGCAACTATAGTCTCACATATATGGGTGGTGGCCCCCCCGGCGCTGTATTGACCAGTATCACGCCGGCACCAGCGCAGTCACTGTCAGGCGGTCGAACCATTGGGTTCAACTTGAACTTTACGGCGCAGCCCAGCACCGGTACCATCGTAGTTAATGCCATGGTAGACGGGCAGCCGTGGAGTACGCAACCTGGTTCCGGTCCAATCAGCTATACAGTAACCGGTCCCGCTCATGATTCAGGGAATAGCATACCCGGCACTTTCAGCAGTATGCCTACCGGGCTCTATACTTTAAGCTACAATTCTGGCGGACCTATCGGTGCCACGTTAACCGGCATTTCACCGGCGCCGACGCAAAACCTGGCACCGGGTGGCTCCATCGAATATACGTTGCAGTTCACCGGGCAGCCCAAGGGATACGTTACCGTTGAAGCCACGCTGGATGGGCAACCATGGTCGGGTTCTGTTGGTTACGTGCTCCAGGGGCCCTATGTGGAATCGGGCAGTTCCGCACCGCGCAACTTTGCCAATGCGCCGCAGGGGAGCTACAGCGTCCAGTACAGTGCTGGAGGTCCACCACAATCTTCATTTATCGGCGTTTCTCCTCCATCACAGATGTTACCTGCGGGAGGCTCCATAACCTTCACGATTATGTTCCACTTTGAAGGATTGGAGCCAGGTCCTATGCCGGGACCAATTCCAGAACCTTTCCCACCAGTACCTGAACCTCAAAATGGTGTACCCTTGCTGGGAGAATAGTGATGACGGGAAACGGAATGTATAGAATTGAGATGAAAAGGAGACTAATATGATGAGGGTTTGGTTAGCTATCCTGCTTATAGTATCAATGCTCCTGGTTGCCTGTAATGTAACAGGCACAGTCCCACCAGTCAGCAAAGAGTTGCGCATCATCACTGAGGTGTATCCACCATATAATTTCGTGGATAAAGACAAAAATGTGACCGGGCAAAGCACGGAAATCGTTCAGGCTATTTTGGAGAAAACCGATACGCAGGCTGAAATAGAGGTCATGCCGCTGAGTGAAGGTTTAGCTCTGTCTCAAAAGGGACCCAATGTGGTGATTTATTCGCTCAATAAGACTCCCCAGCGCGAAAGTCTTTTCAAGTGGGTTGGACCGATTGGTCACTATGAGCAAGCTTTTTATGCCAGTAAGGGCTCAACGCTTGTGCTTAATGTGCTCGAAGACGCCAAGAATGTCAAGAAGATTGGTGTCTACAAAGGTGATGCCGGGGCTCAGTTCCTGGCTTCGCAGGGGTTTACCAATCTGGATGAGAGCATCACTGATGTGGAAGCGTTAAAAAAGCTCATGGATGGCACGGTACAATTGTGGCTGGGAAATAAAGAAGGGCTGGCGATTACTGCTG
>CAZUEB010000042.1:0-9697 GCA_964619115.1 uncultured Dehalococcoidales bacterium | reverse complement strand
CATTTGCCGTAAGCTTTGCCGCTTCGGTATACGCTGAAAAACCGAGGTTTTCGAAACTGCCGTACTGTAGATGATACACCTCCAGGGCGCCCATATTCCCCCAGCTAGAACGCATATATGAAGGGTCACCATACTGGGTGTAATCGCTCAGGTCAAGTATAGCTTCTTCTATTATGGCATTATTGGGTATCGACGATATATTGAAGCTCAAAAACGCCTTGCTGGCCATATTCAGTGTGGTGTCGCCGGCACATGCGGTTTCATATTTAGTATAGTCCAGATATCCGGTTCCCCTCACCAGAGAACCAGACTCCTCTGGTATAGCCTTCAGTATTATCATTCCCTCATATATTGGTTCTGCAGGCAGTGATGGTTGAACTGTGACCGTAATGCCCGCGGTTGATTTTCCGGCTGCGTTGGTCGCGGTTATGACATAAGTGCTTGTATTAGCTGGACTTAACGTAATGGTATCATTTGCGCTAACCTGACCAACATCTTCAAGGGTTACGTTAGTTGCATCTGACACATCCCAGCTTAGAGTCACAGGCTCGCCGGGAGTTATTATGATGCGGTTAGCATAAAAGGTGACTATCGTAGGTGGTGTCCCCGTGCTGACAATAGGAGGAGTGGTCGGTTCGCCTTTGACCATGATTTGAGTTCTGGCTGCCGTTTCTCCCGCAAAATTTCTCGCCGTCAGGGTGTAGAAGATGGTGCTGCCTGGAGAAACAGGTATTTCCCCTGCAAGAGCGACGCTTCCAATGCCGTTATCGATGGAAACAGAGTCTGCGTTTGCTACGCTCCATCGAAGATATGTTACCTCTCCCTGATTTATCACGGAAGGCGTAGCCTCAAATTGGTTTATTTTAGGCGTTAATCCGAGTTCGGGTATTTCCTCAGGCATGCATGCGTAGGTTGGAATAAGCAAAAGCAGTGCAATCAAAAGAGCCACCGTGATTTTCATAATGCACCTCCATAATTAAAATCCAGGTTTACAAAGCCTGTGACAGATAAACTCTACCACATTTAGGTCAGGGGCGCTCTCCTTTGGAATGTCGGAAGTACTGTCTGTGACAATTTTGGTCATGCTTCACCTTCCAGCAGCATCTCTATATTACAGGATATGTTAGTGTAGAAACAATCCATCGGAATACATCTAATCTCCAAGCCCCGCAAGCGAGTTAAGCATTTGTTTGAGGTGGAGGATAGATGCGAAGTACTTCATCGCTAATAAGACACTTCCGGGAGCCTTCAGTAACCCTTGCAGCCGATAGTGAGCAGACGATAAGGCTGGTTATCAGTTGGGTGTCTTCGGCGGCTTATAGAAAACCGGACAATCGACATTACAGATTCAGATTTGTTAAAATTTTAATACCATGGCAGATAAAAAGACGATTTATGTGACGCCGCATTCCCATTATGACGTAGTGTGGGCTTTTTGCAAAGAGGACTACTATCATATCAACGAAATGATTTTGAAGAGTGCCATTGAAATGATAAAGAGGTTCGACTTCAAATTTCTGGTAGAGCAGACCTACCTTCTGGAGATGATAGAACAGAGAAATCCAGCCCTTTTTCTGGACATAAAAGAAGCTATCATTAAGAACAAGATTGAAATAGCCGATGGCCAATATGTAATGCCCGATCCGATGATGCCGCTTGGCGAGGTTTTAGTTAGGGATATTCTGGTGGGCAAGAATTATTGTAAAGATAGATTTGGAATAGACGTGCCGGTTGCCTGGGCTGCCGATGGCTTCGGGCTTAATGCTCAAATGCCTCAGGTGTATAGAAAATCGGGGTATAAGTGGCTTGCTTTCAGGAGAGGACTACCTAAGACCATTGGTCACCGCGTGAGCGAGTTTGTTTGGGTTGGCCTCGATGGCTCAAAGATTCTGAGCCATTGGATGCCCCTGGGCTACCGTGCCGGGCTGGAAATTGATAAATGGGAAGACAGCTATCGAACATTATCAGGATTTGCCACAACCTCTAGTGTGCTTATGCCTTGCGGAAGCGGTGGTGTGCCACCGCAGATTGAAACACCGGATAAGGTTGAGCAGTGGAACAGCGAACACGATGATTCAAAGATGGTAATCTCAGTGCCCAGCGACTTTTTTAAGAGCCTGGAAAGAGAAGCTGGGGACTTAGCGGAATATCGTGGAGAACTATACAGTCCGGATTTAGAGAACGTTTTTCCTGATGTCGTCTCCAGTCGCATAAGTCTTAAACTGGCCTTCAAGGATTGTGAAAACTCATTAATTACGGCTGAAAAGATGGCTACATTAGCCTGGATTTATGGGAGGCCCTATCCTGTTGGCGTTCTTGCGCATATGTGGAAGGAGATGCTTTTTTTGGTCAACCACGATGTTATTTCATGCTGCGGTATAGATGAGATTTATGGCGAAGCTTGGGAATACATCTCCGAGATAAAGGAAAAGGCAAACGAATTGATGGAGGATTGCGCATGCTACCTATCGAAAAGCACTCATTCGGGAAATAGTATTGCGGTTTTCAATCCGAACAATTGGGAGATTACCGACTGGGTGGAGGCAGAATTAGATTTAGTGCCCGAATGGGATGAAGAGATTGGCATAGCCTTAAATGGGGAGGAAATCCCGTCTGAAGTGCTGGAATTCGAGCATAAGGAAGATATCGGCGGATGTAGAGCCAGGCTCGGCTTTATTGCTACCGTTCCACCGATGGGGTACAGCCTTTACCAGTTAGTGAGGAGGAGTAAGGGATATGATTCCGGTATAGAGGTCAGGGAGAACGAGATTATAAACAAATACTTCAGGCTCTTTGTAGACAGCAAAACTGGAATCGTGACTGTGTTCAACAAAGATGGCAAAAAGCTGCTCGAAGGAAACGAATTAGTTATAGACCAGGAAATCGGTGACCTGTATTTTCATAAAAGTCAATTTGACGAGCCGATTGGCTCCGAGAGCGGCAAGGGTATCCATTTTAGCACCTTCGTTCCTGGTGAACTTAGTGTGCGTAAAGGCCCTGTAAGGACTGTCATTACATTCGAAGACGCTTTCTACTGTTTACAGTGGCCGTACTATCTTACTGAGAAATTCGGCTCCATCTTTCAAAGGCACAAGACCCTGGACATCTGTAAACAGATTGTAATTTATAATGACATACCTCGGATTGGTTTCAGAACTACGATCCGTTCTGCACAATCTCACATAAGGATTCGGGTGAGATTCGACACCTGTATGATAGTGCCTAACTATACCAGGCAAACTCAGTTTGGTGTGATTGATTTGCCTTTGACTAAGACGCTTGAGGAAAGCGTCAGGTTCCCCTCGCTTAATTGGTTCAACTGCCAGGAGGGAAGCCATGGCCTTGCTTTTTTCAGCCGTGGGGTTCCGATTAACGAGGTTAAGGCGGGGAATATCTATTGCACACTTCTGAGAAGCGTCTCGGTCTTATCAACGGATGGTCAAAGCGGCCCGTTGATACCAACACCGGAAGCGATGGAACTGGGCGAGCATACCTATACATACGCAGTTTATCCCCACTCTGGTGATTGGAAGGAAGCAAAGATTCATCAGCGAGGCCACGAGTTTAACCATCGTATTTTTGCGATGCAGACAGATAGTCAAAACTTGAAAAATGAGTTCAAAAGCTTTATACTGGAACCAGACAACCTGATAATCACCGCCCTCAAAAGAGCCGAAAAAGACGACGCAGTTATTGTAAGGTTCTTTGAAACCAGGGGCGAAAAATGCCGCGCAACCTTACAAGTCCCAAACCAGATTAAATCAGCCAGTTGTGTGAATTTGTTGGAAGAAGAGGAATCTAAACTAGATATCAAAGATGGTCTGCTGGAAATGGATGTCTCGCCCTTTGAGATAGTCACGCTAAGGTTGGCATTAGAAAAGTTGCCGTTAGATACGAAGGACTTGTCATTTCCGATAGATATTAGGAGTATGCTATGCGAGTAGAAGGTCCCAGATACACCGAACGTTTCGGAGCAGTAAGGATTAATGAGGTGCAGAAAGTCCTGGAACTCGACTCCGGCAGAGCCAGGGAGCTGACACCTTATGAAAACGTTGCAGTGCAGAAAGTTGAAGAGGATGTTATTAAAGATTTCGAAGAAAAAATGGTCATAGTCATTCCCACCAAAGACGAGAAGCTGAAGCTTTTAGAGGGAGTTATTAGTGGTATACCACACGAATGCCTGATATTGGTGGTTTCAAACAGCCAGAGGAAGAGAGTCGACAGGTTTAAGATGGAGCAAGATACACTGAATCAATATTGCCATTTTACCAGGCGTCAGGCTTATTTGATTCATCAGAAGGACCCTACATTGGCTAAAGCGCTGGCGGATTCCGGTTACAACCACATCATTGGGCAGGATGGATTGGTCAGGGATGGCAAAGCCGAGGGCATGCTGGCAGCTATTTTCATCGCCATGATGCTGAAGAAAGACTATATAGGCTTTATCGATGCCGACAATTTTTCGCCCGGTGCGGTGTGGGAGTATGTGAAGTGCTATGCAGCCGGTTTTTATATGTCTCGCACCCCTTATGCTATGGTTAGGATTATATGGCGGTACAAGCCAAAAATAGCTGAGGGAATCTATTTTAGAAAATGGGGACGTGTTTCTGAAGTAACGAATAGATGTATGAACTCTCTGGTATCTATAAGAACGGGGTTTGAAACAGACATAATAAAGACGAGCAATGCAGGGGAGCATGCCATGAGTTTGAAGCTGGCCGGGCTCCTTTCGTACGCTTCAAGATTTGCCGTGGAACCGCAAGAATTAATATCTATTTTCGAAGATTTTGGCGGAGTCCTGCCCATGGCTTGCAAGACTGCAGCTAAACATGGAGTCGAGATATTCCAAATAGAGACACGAAATCCTCACCTGCACGAAGACAGGGGGACGGAACACCTACGGGATATGCTGTTACCGGGGCTTGCAACCATTTACCATTCCAAACTTTGCGAAAAGGAAACCAAAGAAAAAATACTGGCTGAACTCTTACAGCAAAATGCTATCAACCCCGGCGAAGAGCCACCAATGCCGCAAATGAGCCCACCACCTAAGAATATAGATATGCAAAAGTTCACAAAGGTTATGGAGGGGCATATGGCATCTTGTTCGGCACTGGAGGATAGATAGGGGCAGATAATGAGTTCGGATATTCTAATAGGCTGTGGCCTTGATCCTCTGCAGGATTACCGGATAACTGCGGGATGGTTGGCCTGTATCAGCGAGTGGAATATAAGGGATTCCTAGACGCCGCCCCCAACTTTATCAGGCTAGCTACAAGCTGGTTCACCATCATATACACCGAGTTACCCCACCCGGGTAGATAAATTTCCGCAATTAGAAGGAGGTGTTTTTAAATGAGTCCTGTATGCGGAGCATTCAATCGAGTTAATGAAGATGCAACATGTGAGATTAATTCTATGATGCGCGCTTTGAATCATAAAAGCGCTGCCCAGGCCTGGCTGGTCTCTGAAGGGGTAGCAAAGAGGTGGCAAGGGGGTGATGAGCCGGTAAAAGGGTCTGTCTTGGGACAAGTGTCTTTCAGTATAAGGGAGCAGCCGATAGAACGTCCCAGTTTTGACTGCATTGGCAATTTGGCTGTGCTTTTCGAAGGGGAGCTCTATAACAGCCAGGCGCTGGAGGCAAAGCTCGGCCCCGGTCATAAGCTTTCAAATGGAAGCGCGTCTGAGATAGTTGCTCACATGCTGGAAGAAGTATATGAAGACAACCTGGCCGGAGCGATTAAGAAAGTGGTGCGATTACTTGATGGGCCATATTGTATAGCAGTAAGCAACGGTGCTGAAATCATTTTGGTGCGAGACCCTGCCGGTCTCAGGCCTGTTTTCTATGCTGAAAACGGTGATTTACAGGCATTTGCCTCAAAGAAAACGGCATTATGGCACATGGGTTTGCGCAACGTAGAGCCTCTACGAGCCGGGATGCTCGCATCTTTCAATAAAAGTGGCATTCGTTTGGATGAAGCATATACATTAGAAGACATGGGTAGCGAGGTTGTCATTGATGATATAGATACTGCTGTTAACAGTTACTGCAATTTGCTTATATCGGCTGTTGAGAAACGAATGCGGAACCTTAAGAGATTTGGAGTGCTTATGTCGGGAGGTGTTGATAGTTGCCTTATAGCCAAGCTAGCCTCAGAAGCTGCTGCCGAAGAAGGTGTTGAGGTAACAGCCTATACGGCGGGAACATATGGGGCGGCTGACTTTGAGCATGCCGAGCATTTTGCTCGGGAATTAGGACTGAAGCACAGGGTAAGGAGACTGAGTCAGAGCGAAGTTGAATCTTACGTCCCAAGCGTGGTTACCGCTGTTGAGGAGAGAGACATAGTGCAGATAGAAGCTGGCATCGGGATATACGCAGCGCTTGAGATGGCAAGCCAGGATGGCGTTAATGCCATTTTTTCCGGGCAGGGTCCGGACGAACTGTGGGGTGGCTATAGCTGGTATCCTCAAGTTATCGCCCGTGGAAGTTATGAAAAATTGCTGCAGACAATGCAGGATGATCTGGCCAGAGGCGATATAGAGACGTTCGATAGAGAGAATAAGGTTGCATTGGCTCACGGGGCGGAGCAATTATTTCCTTACGTCGATAACGAGATCGTTAAATTGGCGATGAGTGTACCACCTCGCCTGAAAGTGACTTCAGGTAAAGATACACTGGGCAAACACCCTCATAGACAAGCGGCTAGGAAGCTCGGACTTCCAGCAGAATATGCTTGTAGAGACAAGAATGCGGCCCAACATGGCACCGGCATTCATGACGCCCTTGATACGGTGGCGCGAAAGAAGGGTTTTACTCCTCGACTGGTAGCTCGTATAGGATATAACAGCGAAGAAGTCAGCAAAGAGAAACTGGCCAGCTCTACCCGCTATGGTTACCAGTATGACGAGGAGGAACTCTGGCAGGTATCGCAGCATGTGCAACTATTCCTTGATTCGATAGCTTATGACAATGGGCTGCTTAACAAAGCGGAGAGGGCGAAAATAGAAGAATTTTTGCAGAAGGCCTGATTCACGAAGGCTTCGGGTTGGGTTTTCAAGAGCAGCAACTTCTTGACAGGGACAGCACTATAATTGCATATTTGTTTAGGGTGAAAAGATAGTATGGAGAAACCGCATCAGTCCGAGTTTGTCGTTTTCACTGATCTTGATGGTACGCTGCTCGACCGGATTACCTATTCCTACGATAAGGCTTTACCTTCAGTAAGGCGCTTGCTGCAAAAGGCTATACCCGTCATTTTCTGCTCATCTAAGACAAGAGCAGAGCAAGAAGCATATAGACACAAGCTAGGCTTATTTCATCCTTTTGTGGTGGAAAACGGAGGTGCTATTTTCATTCCCGAAGGCTATTTTCAATTCAAATTTGACTATCACAAGACTAAAGATGGATATCAGATAATCGAGTTGGGAATTGCTTACCGTGAGGTAAGGAGGATGCTTGAGCAGATAAGAGCTGATGGCAAGGTCAGTTTTAGAGGTTTTGGTGATATGACCGACCATGAGGTAGCTGCTGACACGGGGTTGGACCTCCAGGCTGCCAGACGGGCGAAGGAGAGGGAATATGCCGAGACCCTTAAGCTTGAAGGACCTCCTGATGAGGTTAATAAGGCGCTGAATGCAATAAAGGAAACTGGACTCAACTATGTGCGTGGTGGACGTTATTACGATGTTATGGGGCCTAATGATAAGGGTAAGGCAACAAGAATCGTTATAAATTTGTTTCAGCGAAAGTTAGCTCACTTAAAGACAGTGGCTATAGGTGACAGCCCCAATGATTTACTTATGCTCTTGGCAGTAGATATCCCTGTTCTGGTTCAAAAGACTGAGGGAGTTTGGGAGGAGATGGATATACCTGCTCTTCGCCGTGTAGAGGGAGTAGGCCCAGAAGGTTGGGCAAGAGCAGTGGAGGAAATTATGCAGCTCCATGGTATGTGAGTATTTACGTGGCTTCTTAATCTTCTGCGGTTGCGATGCAGCTTAGCCAACCAGTTGACTAAAGCGGAGTATCGGTCTGAAGTGGGTTTCTACTATCAATTATGCTGAGCACTGAACTTAGTTTTTGTGGTTTGGAGGTGATATTGTGGCGATGTTATCGAGAGATGAGTTGAGAAAGTTGATGGACAGGCCGGGAGGCATTGGAATTTCTATCTATATGCCTACCCATCGCACCGGGGATTTGAAACAAGATCCCATCAGGCTTAAGAATCTGCTACGTGAAGGTGAAAGACAGCTGATTGACAATGGACTGTGTGCTAGAGAGGCGCGACAATTGCTCGAGCCTGTCGAAAGATTATTAGCAGATGACTTTTTCTGGCGGCATCAAAGTGAAGGACTGGCAATTTTCTCGTCGCCGGCAATGTTTCGCCATTTTCGCCTTCCATATAGTTTTCAGGAGTTAGTGGTTGTAGCTGAGCGTTTTCATATAAAGTCTCTGCTCTCGTTATTAAGTGGTGACGGGCTATTCTATGTGCTGGCATTGAGTCAGAATGCGGTGCGACTTCTCCAGTGTTCGCGTTACAGCGTACGGACAATTACACCCGAAGGCATTCCCGGAAGTCTCGCTGAGGTATTGAAGTATGATGAATCTGAGAGACAGCTTCAATTCCATACGGGCACAGGAACGGGGCCAGGAAAACGGGCAGCTATCTTTCATGGTCAAGGAGTTGGAACCGACGACGTCAAGGATAATATTCTGCGTTATTTCCAGCAGATCGACCGCGGTTTATATGAGATACTTCGAGAAGAACGAGCCCCGCTAGTTACCGCAGGTGTTGACTATCTTCACTCTATCTACCGTCAAGCAAATAGCTATTCTCATCTGCTACAAGAGGGAATTCAGGGCAATGTAGACGAGATGAGCGCGGAAGAATTGCAGAAACAGGCGTTGTCTTTTGTGCAACCTTATTTTGAGCGAGGGCAACTTGATGCATTGAAACGTTACAATGAGATTGTTGGCACAGGGCTGGCTGCCGATGATGTTGAACAGGTTGTTTTGGCTGCATATGATGGCCGAGTTGAGACGTTGTTTGTTGCTCTTGGCGTCCAGCAGTGGGGGACTTTGGACGTAGAGCAGCGTAAGGTTAATCTATACGAGAACGCTGAACCGGGTACACAGGACCTACTTGATCTAGCTGCGTTTCACACACTGATGCAGGGAGGAACTGTATATACTTTGGAGCCAGAAAAGGTACCCTCTCGTACCCACGCAGCTGCCATATTCCGTTATTGAATCCATTGGTCTGCCCAACATAATTGTGATACTTCTTTTGTAGCTAAATGTTGCTTAACAATATTCGTTGGCCCATGTGAATAGCTTTGTGTTGTGGGTGAGGCTCTCTGGTTATGGCTTGGCTGTTGAGCGCTTGAGTGCGAGAATTGCACTGCCAATTGTTCCCACGAAAAATCCCAATGGGCATACCAGAGTAGCAAGAAGAAAGAAGAGAGGCTCTTCTGTCAGGCCAGTTCTACCCCAGAAACCCGCCACAAACGGGTAGATAGATAAGCTGTCCAGCAGATTGTGTAGAAGGGCAAAGATAGGTAAAGCTGTTAGCGAAGCTCCTGCCGTCAATAGGAAATTTCTCAGCAAGCCCTTTTCTATCCGTTTGACTGCAAGGACTACTAGAGACGTGCCTATGAGAAGGAGAACAACCGCCACCAGCAAAAAGACCCAATCCACAGT
>CAZUEB010000041.1:0-9952 GCA_964619115.1 uncultured Dehalococcoidales bacterium | reverse complement strand
AGAAGTCAGTCTTTTGAAAATAATTGAACCCCCGGTCTAAATTGAATGGACAAATTCGTGCCAAAATTAGCTACGATTTGTAAGCTTTTGCAAGCAGTTGGTAGCGGGGGTTGGTTTTGAACCAGCGGTTTTCGGTTTCTGAGTTCAACTTTCAGTCTGTTTAGTCCTCATCGGTTTTTTCCCGGCAATACAGCCATCGTCTTTTAGCCTTACTTGCCGGGTAGCGGCACCAGGGAAGCACTGATTCTGCAACATTTACTTACCGGCCAGGTAATGGCTGACACGGTTGGCGGCGTTTTCCCGGATGTTAAAGTAATAGAAGGGGTAGTCGAAGCTGTGGTAGATGCCCACACCGAACGATTGAGTTCCTGGCGGAAGTTTGGCGGGGTCCACACTGCAGATTACAACGCCACGGTCCTTATTGACCTGTGCATTAGCGAAATCCTTTACCAGCGAGAAATTACCTTGGGCATCGGGCATGTATGATCCCAGGCTTTGTTCAGCCGTGGCCTCGGTCTCTTCCGTGGTCCAGATGATGGGGTTGATGGCGATTGCGCCGGGCAGCAGCACGGGGCTCTTTCCCTGCACCACCGGCGCTTCCGTATTGTACGAAGCGATCACTCCGGTATCATCAGGGCTCTGGGCAAACTTCAGGTGTGGATTCTCGCTGAGGAAATCCGCGGTTACGGAATAGCCGATGACATAGGCCGCAATCATCCTCGAATATACGTCAGGATGCTCCTTCATGTACTGGGACAGCACATACAGCAGCAGGTTCGAGCCCTGTGAATGCCCGGCGAGGATAAAGGCGCGGCCATCGTTGTAGTTTTCAAAGTAGTAGTCGAGCGCGGCGAACACATCAGCCCTGGGGATGCCTGAGAGCATTTTGTCCTGCTCATCCAGCGGCAGGGAAAGGCTGGTATCTGCATCCACCTGCCTGTAGTAGGGGGCGTAAATATTTGCGACAGTCTCAAAGGCAGTGGCCTGGTAGCTGTAGGTGAACTTTGCGCCCTTGAGCATGGAGGGATTATCAATCTCGCAGATAGTGGGGTCGTCAGGATTCACCTTCTTCCACGCCGTCGGATACAGGTAGAAGACGTCTACCTGTTTATCGATATTTGTAGGCACTGCGAGCCAGTGACCGGGTACCGAGTAGTCGGTAGCCTTAACTGTTGCAGTCTGGCTTCCGCATCCAGCCAGCGCCAGGGCGGAAAGCGACACAGCCAGCAATACAAACAGGAAATTTCTATATTTCATCTTCACGTTCAATTTTGTAGATATCGTAATGATTATTATACCAGAACTAGCAAGACACGACCTGATAGGCGTACTTAATATTATTAGATAATAAAAAAGCCCTGCCTTTTTGTTTCGATATTAAAAATTGGTAGCGCATACGGGATTCGAACCCGTGATCTCCGCCTTGAGAGGGCGGTGTCCTAAACCCCTAGACGAATGCGCCTTGTACTACCAAATACTAGTCTGGCCGTCCACCCAGGATTCGAACAGTTTATCAAACCCTCGCCACGTTTGTAAAGAGACTAAAACTGCTGCAGGTGCTGGATGAGATGCTTCTTCAAAAATACGAGTTCGGGAACTGTTCTGACTGTCCCCCATTAGTATACTCGAACTCAGGCACATGCAAAGGCGCCTAAAAGTTTCATATATTGAACAATTTGGGTTGCCACCTGGTGCAAAGCCGACAAAAGTTGGCTACTTTTTGTACAAATCTCGCCTTGTTCACTGCTACACCTTTTAGTATTTAGATACTTCCATCCCCTCCATCTTGCCGGTTACGGTAAAGACGACACGCTCACAGATGTTGGTGACTCTATCTGCGGTGCGCTCCAGGTTGTGTGCCACCCAGATTAGGCGTGTCGCCCTGGTTACAGTTCTGGGGTCTTCCATCATAAAAACGAGCAGCTCTCGAAAAACCTGGTCATACAGATTATCAATGTCATCATCTTCAGCACTTATTTGTCTAGCAGCGTCGGCGTCATGTTCGACAAAAGCATCAAGGCTCTTATGTAGCATATTTGTAGCTTTTTCCGCCATGCGCGGTATATCAATCAAAGGCTTTAGTGGAGGTTCATCGCCTATCATTATGGCGATTTTAGCAATTCCTCCGGCATGGTCAGCTATTCTTTCGAGGTCAACTATAATATATAGAACTGCAATAATTATTCTTAGGTCGCTGGCCATCGGTTGCTGCGTGATTATAAGCTCAGTGCATTTCTCCTCGATTTCGTAGCGCTTCAGGTCAATCTCGCAGTCAGCATCGATTACCTGCCTTGCCAGCTCTAAGTCCCTCTTTTTCAATGCTTCTATAGAGCGACTTATGGCCTTTTCCACCATGCTACCCAGAATCAGCACATCATCCTGAAGCTCGTGAAGGTGGCGCTCAAAACTTGTTCTCGGCATTTTTGGTTCCTCCTTAGCCAAAACGGCCTGTGATATAGTCCTCTGTTCTTTTGTCTTTCGGTAGACTGAAGAGCTCAGCAGTCTTGCCATACTCAATCATCTCTCCCATAAGGAAAAACCCGGTCCATTCAGATACGCGCGCTGCTTGTTGCATATTATGAGTAACAATGACAATAGTGTAGTTTTTCTTTAACTCCTGCATCAACTCCTCGATTTTCATGGTGGCTATAGGGTCGAGAGCAGAGCACGGTTCATCCATAAGTATGACCTCCGGCTCTACAGCGAGGGCACGGGCAATACATAGCCGCTGCTGCTGCCCACCAGAGAGTGCTAGTCCCGATTTATCCAGGTCATCTTTTACCTCATCCCATAAGGCTGCTGACCTAAGGCTTTGCTCCACTATATCCGCCAGTCTGGTCTTGTTATCCATGCCCAGCATACGAGGACCAAAGGAGACGTTCTCTAAAATGGACTTGGGCAAGGGGTTTGGTTGCTGGAATACCATACCTATTCTTTTCCGCACCTCGACCACATCTATGTCAGGTGCGTAAATATTGACTCTGTCCAGAAGCACCTCACCTCTTATGCGGCTTCTGAGTATCGTGTCGTTCATACGGTTTAGTGAACGGAGAAAAGTGGATTTTCCACATCCTGAAGGTCCCATAAGTGCAGTAATTGAGTATTCTCTAATGTCCAGGTTAACCTTTTTCAATGCCTGCTTGTTGCCGTAGAAAAAATCAAGCTCTCTTGCTTCTATCTTTGGATCCATTTATCTACCTGCCATTCTAACTCGGAAACGTTGTGCCAGCCAGTTCGTAATGCCGTTAATAATCAGGATAATGACAATCAACATTATACCTGTAGCCATAGCTTTGTCCAGAGCTCTTGTCTCCATGGCCAGGTAATATAAGTGTAGAGCTAAAGTACGACCGCTGGAGAACAGTGAGGTCGGCATGGCGGCGCTGCTGCCCATGGTGACATATAAGCATGCAGTTTCACCTACGGCTCTGCCGATGCACAAGATAACAGCAGTGATTATGCCAGGCAAAGCTGCTGGCAGGACAATTCTAGAGACAGTCTGCCACTTCGTAGCCGCTAGAGCCAGCCCCGCCTCTCGATAAGAATTGGGTACTGTCTTAAGAGCCTCTTCAGAAGTCCGAATCAATGTTGGTAGTACCAGACACGCCAGAGTTAACGCCCCAGACAATATGGAAAAACTGAAGTGCAAGACGGTGACAAACAGGGCGAAGCCAAAGAGCCCGAAGATAATGGATGGCACCCCGGCCAGTGTTTCGACTCCATATCTCATGAGCCGGGTTAGCCAGTTATCGGTGGCGTATTCCGACATGTATATGGCAGCGCCGAGGCCCAGGGGTGTAGAAATCACAATAGTGAGTGCTACCATATATATAGTACTGACTATGGCTGTGGAAATGCCTCCTTCACCGCTAAGTCCACCCTGTGGTGCTGTAACCAGGAAATCCCAATTGAATTGGCTTATCCCCTTAGATAGAACGTAACCAATGATGAGCGCTAGAACCAGCACAGTGAAGATGCCGGCTAGCCAGATTACACTGAAGACTATTCTTTGAGTTGCCTTTGCCGATAGTTTCACATGCGCCTCCGGGCTATAAAAGCCAGGCTATTTAGCCCCATAATCAGCAGGAAGAGAACAATTCCGGTGGCAAATAGAGCATTTTCGTGAAGACCACCGGCATACATTATCTCAACAGCGATATTACCGGTTAAGGTTCTTGCCGGGTCTAAGGGCGAGCTCGGAATGATTATGGAATTGCCTATAACCATAATCATGGCCATAGTCTCGCCTATAGCCCTGCCCATAGCCAGTATTACGGCAGCCATAATGCCTGAGCGTGCTGCCGGCAATATGACATGCCAGATGGTCTGCCAATGGTTAGCACCTAAAGCCAGGGCGCCTTCTCTGTAGCTCAAAGGTACAGCTCGTATGCTATCCTCACTGATGCTGACCACAGTGGGCAAGACCATTATTGTAAGCACAATGACCCCAGCCAGAACACTGTAACCATTGCCACCGATCTCTCGGATAAGGGGGACAAGTACTACCATGCCCACCAACCCGTAAACAACCGAGGGTATGCCGACAAGCAATTCTATTGCACTCCTGACCACGCCACGGATTCGATAGGGAGCAACCTCAGCCAGGAAAATAGCGCAGGCGATGCCTAGTGGCGCTGACAGAAGCAAAGCACCGATGGTAACATATATCGATCCCACAATCATGGGCAAGATGCCGAATTCGTTAATTCCCGGGCGCCAGACGTCGCCAAACAAAAATTCGAAAACGCCAATGACACGAAAGGCAGGTAGACCTTGCTGGATGACGAAAATACCGATGAGAAAAACGATTAAGATAGCTGCCAGCGCAGTTAGAAACACTCCCCGGCGGGATAGGACGTCCATCATCTGGCGAGATATTTTTGGCATCTTACTATCTAAGTCATATTAAATGGTTAACCGAAGTGAGATTCGTGTAGAATCTCACTTCGGTGGACTATATATTAAAAAGAAGTTAATGGCTTTTTAGTTGCAAGTCATGAGAGAGCTGCTATTTTGCGCTTAGGTAACCTTCCTTCTCGATTATAGCCTGCCCCTCACTACCGAGACAAAAGTCTATAAACTCCTTAACCAGACCGGTCGGCTGTTCCTTGGTCAGGAAAAAGAGAGGACGGACGATTGGATATTTGCCAGCCTTGCAGTTTTCTTCAGTCGGGGCGATACCGTCGATAGGCAGAGCTTTGACTGTATTATCAATATATCCCAGGGAAAGGTAACCAATCGATAGGGGTGTTGTTGATACCGATGTCCTGAGGGCTCCGTTGGATGGCTGGAGTATAGCCCTTTCGGTAATCAAGGTCTTACCCATCACCATTTCCTCGAAGGCGGTTCTGGTGCCAGAACCTTCCTCTCTGGAAATGACAGTGATGGTGGCATCAGTTCCACCAATCTGGTTCCAATTGGTAATCTCGCCAGCGAAAATTTTCACCACCTGTTCTTTGGTCAGTCCAGTTACAGCATTACCGGGATGTACAATTACGGCGATACCGTCACGGGCTAATAGATGTGTCACCAGTTTGGGCTCATCGGACTTAAGCTCTCTGGAAGCTGCGCCTATATCTACAGTCCCATCAGCCGCAGATTTGACGCCAACGCTTGAGCCTCCACCCTGAATGATTATGCTAACATCAGGGTTCTTCTGTTTGAAAGCAGAGGCCAACTTTTCCGCCACTGGCTGAACGGTCGTCGAGCCGGCTTCAGTTATAGTCCCTGATGCAGCCTGACCGCAGCCAACAAGGGCTAAGGCAATCAGAATCAAACAGGTTAACGATGTCAAAACCCCTGCCCTTTTTACTTTGTTATACATTTTTTCTCCTTTCAACTAAATTGGTTCCTTTTGTAGATATTATGCTGTTTTCAGTTGTAATTTAAGTTGCACAGGCCTCCTTATTAATTCTCTTCTTTTACTTCTATTACGGCTTGGCCGTCGCTTAGTGGCAACCGGGCCGTTATAAGGATAAAGCGCTTCGTTGTCATATCGCTGTCGCCACATTTTTCACCTCTGTGCTTGTAATACTCTCTTTAATCAGTCTTTTTACTTTAGCCTCTACTTCATCGCGAATATCCCTCACCTTTTCAATCGGTTGTCCCTCAGGGTCCTCCAACTGCCAGTCTTCAGTCGGTGCCATGGTGGCGGGACAAACGCCCTCAGCACCACAACCCATGGTTATAACCATATTGGCGCTATCCAGAATCTCAGAAGTCAGTGCCTTAGGGCGCCGGGAGCTTATATCTATGCCTATTTCTCTCATAGCTTTGGCTACAGTCTGGTCAACATGACTTGCCGGTTGAGTTCCTGCAGAAAGAGCCCCGGCTTTTCCAGCGGCGTAATGATTGAAAAAAGCTTCAGCCATCTGGCTCCGGCCTGAATTGTGCACGCAGACGAACAACACCTTTTTCACTCGATTTGGTTATAGAGCGCCCAACCTTAGCTCTATCTCCTTATTAACAGGATAATGGGCGGAGTTTAATAGCGGTTTAAGGTTTTGTTAAGGCTGTGTTAAATGTTGGAGACTGTCCTTTGTGGATTTACTCAAGTGGTAAAGTAAAGAAAAATGTGGAACCTTTACCTTCCTTGCTCTCGGCCCAGATATTGCCGCCGTGTGCCTGAATGACATGCTTGGCGATGGCCAGGCCCAATCCGGCACCTTCCCCTGCTCGAGCCTTGTCCGCTTTGTAAAAACGCTCAAAAATGCGGGGTAGGTTCTCCTTAGAGATACCGATGCCTGTATCGGATACCTTTACCAGTACCGAATTTTCTGAAAGTTCTGTCGAGATATTCACCTTCCCATTCTGAGAAGTGAACTTTATGGCGTTGTGGGCCAGATTGGTTATCACCTGATATATACGGTCTCTGTCACCTCGGACAGGAGGAAGGTCATTGAATAGCTTAGCCGACAAAGCCATATTTTTTCTTTCTGCCTGCGGCTTGAACCGAGCTACGGCATCATTTATCAGCGAGTTCAGGTTAAACGCCTCTGACTTCAGGTCACCACTGCCGCCTTCTATGCGTGACAGTTCTGTAAGTTCTGTCACCGTCTGCATCATTCTGTCTACCTCATTATCAATCTTGGACAGGAAGTCCTTTGCAGTCTTCTTATTGTTAATAGCTCCATCCTTCAGAGTTTCGACTATAGCCTTGATTCCAGCCAGAGGTGTTCTTAACTCATGGGATATGTTGCCCACAAGCTCACGTCTCACAGTTTGCAGGCTTTTTAGCTCGGTAAGATCCTGAAACAGGAGCAGAGAGCCGGTCAGTCCCTCGGTCATAAGCGGCACAGCGATGACCCTGAGAAACCGCTTACCTGGCCCGAAGTCGAGTTGCGTGGTTTGTTCCTCAACTTCTTCGAGACACAGCTTCAGCGTCCTGTCTATTTCATAGTCTCTGATTGTTTCTATTAGATGTTTGCCGATTGCTTTATCTTCCTCAAAGCCCAGAATATGCTCAGCAGCATGGTTAGCCAATAGTAATCGACCTTCGTTATCCGTCATTACGACGCCATCGGCGATATTCGAAAGGATGTTTGCCAGTTTGCTCTTATCTTCTGATATTTCTGCTACCAGGTTCTTAAGGCTAAAGGACATCTCATTAAAGGCCCTGGCTAATTGGCCTGATTCATCGCTTGTCAGAACCGGAATCTTTTGTTCAAGTTCTCCTGCGGCGATTTTATTGGCAGCCCTGGTTAGCTGTTTTATTGGCTGGGTAGCCCTACGGGCAATAATTGCCGATGCCATTATTACCAGCAATGTTGCAATTGCCATCGACAGTGCAATGCTGGCAATTAGAATATTTACTGATTTTTCAACCTCAGCCAATGGCAAAGCTGTTCTGACAAATCCTACAATTTGACCATCCAAATTGACAGGCACGGCGACATACAACATTTGCTTCTCCAAAGTGGTGCTGTACCGCGTGCTGGCAACAACACTGCCAGCCAAGGCCTGTATCACTTCGGGACGCGTAGCATGGTTGTCCATAGTCTTGGGATCATGGTCTGAATCTCCCATAACTGTACCGTCCTTGGCAATGATAGTGACTCTGGTACTGATCTCGGCTCCTGTCGTTTTTGCCAGCTTATCAAGTCCGCTCATGTCGGAAGCTAGAAAGCCGGGCAGGCTAGCTTGAGCTATAAGTTTGGCTTCTTCTTCGAGTTGCATACGCAGGTTATCTATTTGAGTATCCCGGACAAAGTCAACCAGATAAAATCCCAGAGCACCCATACTGACCAGGACAATCAGGATGAAAGGAATTGTTATTCGCCACTGAATACTACGAAACAAATCAACCTTCCAGCTTGTAGCCGACGCCTCTCACTGTGATCAGCCGCTTGGGTTTTGCCGGATTAGTCTCTATTTTTTCCCTGAGCCACCTGATATGGACATCCACAGTGCGAGTACCCCCGACATAATCATAGCCCCATACCTTCTCCAGCAATTGCTCTCTGCTGAGTACCAGCCCTCTGTTTCTGGTCATAAAGGCCAGTAAATCGAACTCTTTTTGGGTCAAGTCCAGATTTATACAACCAAGCGTGGCTCGACGTCTTGGTGTGTCGATTTCAAGATTGCCGATATTGACCTTTGCCTCTTCAGGAGGCTTTATCCCTGCTATCTTGGCTCGTCGTAGCATTGCTCGCACGCGGGCAAGTAGCTCTCTCATGCTGAAAGGTTTGGTCATGTAATCATCAGCACCGATTTCAAGGCCGACTATCTTATCAATCTCCTCCCCCTTCGCCGTCAGCATCAAGATAGGCACGGTCATGTCTTTTCGTAGAATACGGCACACTTCAAGACCGTCAAGCTCAGGTAGCATTACATCGAGGACAATTAGCTCTGGTTTTTCGCTTCGGGCCATTTCCAGAGCCTGGGCGCCATCAGTGGCAGTGACCACGTTGTAGCCATCTTTTTGTAGATTATACTTGAGGACGTCTGATAAAGTCCTATCGTCTTCAACCACAAGGATTTTGTTGCCAGTCATCTTGTTCCCCAATACCAGTATAATGCTGGCCAATTAGCTTAGCAAGTAGAAAAAGACGAAAGTCATATATTTTTAACCAGTCTAATGTTTAGAGAAAGGCGAGGAGGTGTCGCAAAGCTGGGATAAGCTGCTTTTTCTCAAAGAAAAGTTCGGAAAGTTTTATGACTGGCTGGGGATCCAGGATTCGAACCTGGCCTTACGGATCCAGAGTCCGCTGTCCTACCGCTAGACGAATCCCCAACCTGCAGGGATTATAACAGAGGGCTATATCTATGACAACCGTTATAGCAAGTTTATGAGGGCGGGGTTTTTGGGTTTTTTATCTTAGAAAATGCGATCTTCCCTTAATATCTAGCATTTTGGTGGTTGTTTTAAGACTTTACATAGTTATTACTAAGTTCCTAACATTTTGTAGTACTAATTTGCTATTACAAATGTAGTTGAGTTGCGGTACAATAGTAGTATCGTGCATAGTAAACTTTCAGTGCATGATAAACGTTATAACATGTGCGAGCTAATTTTATATATTATATAGGAGGAGAATATGAACAAACACAATTGGTATTCGTTTTTGGTTGCAGGGCTTATTCTGATGTTGTTGTCTATCTCAGCAGTGGCCTGTGGCCCACAATCTCAAGTTCCCGGGACTGGGGGAGATTCATCATCTCAAGCAGATGCCCCGACCGTTCCGATTCCTAAGGATTATGCGGACTTTGAAGTTGGGCCTCTTACCGTAACCCGAAGCGGCGTATCTGTCGGTGAGGTGGCAAATATATCCGCAGTCGTGACAAATACGGGAGATGTGGGAGGTACGTACAATGCCGTTCTGGTCATTGACGGAAAGGAAGCCGATAAAAAAGATGTCTCAGTTGGGTCCAAAAGCACCGAAAAGGTTACCTTTCAGGTAGCTAAGAATGTTCCTGGCAGCTACAAGCTGGAAATTGGGGAATCTGCTGCTAT
>CAZUEB010000040.1:0-10070 GCA_964619115.1 uncultured Dehalococcoidales bacterium | reverse complement strand
GGGAGAGATGAATCTCAGGATGAGCGGGAGAGATGAATCTCAGGATGAGCGGGAGGGATAAAGCTCAGGATGAACAGGAGGGATAAAGCTCAAGATGAACGCGAGAGATGAAGCTCAGGATGAACGGGAGGGATGAAGCTCAGGATGAATGGGAGGGATAAAGCTCAGGATGAATGGAATAAAGAGGCGGACACAACTGAAGGTCTATCCCTACGGTTTTTACTTTGGGAATAGGAATTTTGATATTGTTTGTGATCTGGTGCTCAGGATTTAGGATTTCACTGCGAGAAGGGTACCTGTGGGCAGGTGCCACCTAAAGAATTTGCCCTTCTTTCCTCTCCCTTGACGGGAGAGGATTAAGGTGAGGGTGGAATTGTGCATTTTTATTTTGCTTCCCCTCACTCTGACTCTCTCCCTCCAGGGGAGAGAGAATAAAGTTTACCTAAACAGTCAGCAAGCCTTTATCAGCTGCCAGTCTGTCAATCTCGCGGTGCAGGTCTTCCAGTGTGCCGTCGTTGCTTATGGAGTAGTCAGCGCGGCGTTCGGCTTCTTTCAGGGAGAACAATTTTTCCTCTGCCTCATCTTGATGTAAGAACTCCTCGTAACTATGCGGGTCTCGACCTTCGCCACGCCTGGTCATGCGGCTGTAGCGGACGTGCGGGTCGGTTATATATACGCGTATCAAGACGAAATCCTCGCCGAAGATATCTTTCAATATGGAAACGTCATTCAGCGAGCGTATACCGCTTATGCCGGCTATTTTCCAGCCGCTGTTCTGTATCTTATCAGCCAGCAGCTTCACGAAGCAGCCTTTGCCGAATTCGCGGAAATACCTGTCTGAGATTTTCCCCAGATTCTCCCTGGTCGGCTCCACGCCTTCCTTTGAGGCTATTTCTCTGACTGCGTCTCCGGTGGAGAGAAAGGGCACGTCGTGCCTGGCGCGAAGATATTTGAGAACCTCGTCTTTTCCCGAGCCGTTCTGTCCTATAGCGCCGATTACCTTAACTTTAGCTGGCATTGGCTTGTGCAACTCTTTCCGGGGTTAAAAGCTGGTTTTGAAATGTCGCTCGCCAGACTAGGGCGCAGCTTCGACTGTAATTACCGTACCCTTGCCGGGTCGGGAAGAAATCTTGAAGCTGCCGCCGAGCAACCCGGCTTGCTGTTCCATTCTCTGTAAACCCAGCTTACCTGCGGTGGCAAAGTCACCTATGTTTTCCGGCAGGGAGAATCCCTGTCCGTTATCTTCCACCGTCATCCTGAAGCTGCTGGCAATGAAGTCCAGGGTCACCGTAGCCGCAGTGGCATGGGAGTGACGGACGACGTTGTTCAGGGCATCCTGGGCTATGCGGAAGAGTATGACCTCGAATTCAGGCGGCAGGCTGTGCTCCCTGCCTTTGACCTGCAGGTCAATCTTTATGTCGTTTTCCTGACTCAGGCTTTCCGTTAGCCATCTCAAAGCCGGCAGTAGTCCTACGTTATCCAGCGTGCTCGGTCTCAGCTCGCGACTCAGCCTGCGGACATCGTCGATGGCGTGAAGGAGCATAATAAGTATTTCCTCTGCCTGTTTTCGAGCTTTTGGCGACAGGCGACCGTAATCGCCGGACTCGAGGGCACGTGCGCGATTGGCGATTACCAGAAGCGACTGTATGGTATTATCGTGCAGCTTGCGGGCTACGCGGCGGCGCTCAGACTCCTGGACTTTGAGCATTCGAGCCAGAGACGCCAATCGAGCAAACCGTGTTCGCCTGGCAGTCCCGCTCTCCTTGAAGCCTGGATTATAGTCCAGAGCCACGAACAGTCCGAGCAGAAGGGCTACCGTTGCCACAAGTGTGGTTCTTAATAAGGACTCGAAGCTGGGCGAGTCCTGTATGGCACGAGGCAATATGGCTGCCAGGAATACAAGCCAGGTTGCCAGAGTGCCTTGCAGCCGGAAGACTACGCTGGCATGTACCAGCGGTATGAAGAAAAGAAAGCTTAATACGAAGATGTACACGCCCTGGGCGGATACGATGTCTTTTGCCCAGGGGAACCAGCTTGTAATGCCGAGATAGCTGGCATTGTAAAGCAATGCCAGGACGGTCATAAGGCAGGCGATTATCCAGAAATGACGGTTACGGAGAATGCCCCTCGTCTTTTGAGAGGCGATGTTCACGGCTGCGCCTGTGCGTATCTGTCTCATTGAATATCGTCCATGGACAGGAATCCGGTTCTCAATCCGGCTATGACCGCCTCCGTGCGTGAGGCTACTCTCAGCTTGGAGAAGATGTCAGCCAGATGTCCTTTTACGGTGCGCAGCTTGATTCCGAGTGCCGTAGCGATATCCTTGTTACTCATGCCGCGCGCCGTCAGTTTGAGTATCTCCAATTCCCGAGCCGACAGCTTCTCGCCGGCTTCCAGAAATACCGGTCTGGTGGGATACCTGGCAGCCTGCTTCAGCAGGCGCTGGCCTATTGCGGGAGATAACACCATTTCGCCGGTAACGACCGAACGTACCGCCTGCACGACCTCATCGCCGAAGGCACTCTTGATGATGTAGCCGGCGGCGCCAGCCTGTAGAATCTCGAGTATGCACTCATCATCGGTATGGACGGTGAGCACCAGCACCACCACGTCCGGGCATGTGGCTTTGATTTGCTGCGTTGCCTCGAGACCGTCCATGTTGGGCATGCTTATGTCCATGATTACCATATCCGGCATCATTTCGGTGGCAAGCCTGACTGCTTCTTTGCCATCGCCAGCCTCGCCTACGATTTCAATATCGGTTTCTTTTGCCAGAAGGTCTTTGAGCGCCTTGCGCAGCAGCGGATGGTCGTCAGCCAGCACGATTCTGGTCCTGGCGGACTGCCTCCGGGCAACGATGGGGGTTGAAGTCTTAGAAGTCATCATTTTGTTGGAATATTCTATCACCAGGGAGAAGCAGGACACAAATAAGTCGGCCATTGGTACACGGTCAATAGAGCCTTGTGTGCATCTTAAAAGCTCTTTAAACTAACAGGCAGCAAAATAAAAAAGGAGGAATTAATTCATGAAAAAAGGTTGGGGAATGTTCAGTTTCATATTGTTTTGCATAGGTTTGGTACTAGCTGTCGTTGCAGGGTTGGTAATTCCCGCGAATTTCATCGTTTTGATGTTACTGGTAATTTTCGGCTTGATAATTGGGATTATCCATGTTGTCTATGCCAAAGAAATTAATACCTTGCATACCTTACTTCTGGCTACTATAGCCCTGCTGACGATGACGGCTGCCTTTGCTCCCATTACGTTCCTGGGTGTAGGTAAAATGGTTGAGAGCATGCTGGTGAATTTTGCTGCGCTGATGGCACCAGTGGCACTTATCGCCGCAATAAAGGCGCTGTTACAAATAGGTCTCGAGAAGTAAGTTTTGAATTTGGCAGGTTTGTTCTTCAGGTTAAAGAATTTCGTTCTATAGAGTCGCAACTGAGTTCGGCTGGGGGTAGCCCCAGCCGCGGCTTTTCATGTTAATTTAACTGGAGGTTAATGATGGACGTATTTGAAGAAGTCAAAAAGGCACTATGTAAAGCTAATCCGGGGCTTGATGAGAGCAAGGTGGTTTCAGGCGCCTTATTGAAGGATGATCTGGATATAGATTCTCTGGACCTGGTGGAGGTGGCGATGACGCTTGAGGATGTCTTTAGCTTAACTCTGCCGGAAGATGAGATGGAAAACATTGCTACAGTCGGGGACATAGTCTCCGTAATAGAAGCCAGGCTAAAGGTAAAAAGTGGCTAACCGTGTCGTGGTGACTGGCTATGGAGCTGTTACGCCGCTGGGACTGAACGTTGAGGATACCTGGCGTAACTTAGTAGCCGGTGTATCTGGCGTTGGTTACATCAGCTTGTTCGACGCCACTGATTTTAAGGTCAAGATAGCCGCTGAAGTCAGAGGTTTTGACCCCGCTGATTACCTCGATGCCACAACTGCTCGACGAAACGATAGATTTGCACAGTTTGCCCTCGTGGCTGGCATGCAGGCTATCGATGCTGCAGGGCTTAAGGTCGATGATACTAATAGATATAACATCGGCGTCTTGATAGGCAGTGGTGTCGGTGGGTTGGATGCACTGGCGGAGCAGCTTGATGTTTTAAAAACCAGGGGGCCAACCAGAGTCAGCCCTTTCCTTGTGCCCATGATGATAGCGGATAGTGCTTCTTCTCAGGTATCTATAAAAATGGGAATAAGGGGGCCGAATTTTGGTCTGATTTCAGCTTGTGCTACGGGAACTGACGCCCTGGGGGTTGCCTATAAGATGATTAAATGGGGTGAGATTAAAGCGATGGTGGCGGGTGGGGCTGATGGGGCTGTAACCCCGGTTGGTTTCGCCGGCTTCACGCAGTCCGGTGCGCTATCCAGAAACAACGAGCCGCAGAAGGCATCGAGGCCTTTTGATATGGAGCGTGACGGCTTTGTGGTTGGTGAGGGTGGAGCGGTGCTGGTGTTGGAGAGCCTGGATTATGCTAGGTATAGAGACGCCAACATCATAGCCGAGGTTATTGGTTATGGTGCGACATCTGATGCCTTCCATATTACGCAGCCGATGGAGAGTGGCGAGGCGGCAGCTAAAGCAATTGAGCTAGCTCTGGCTGGTGTGGAACGTAATGAGGTTGATTACATCAATGCCCACGGGACATCCACGCCGCTTAACGATGCCAGCGAAACGAAAGCCATTAAAAAGGCTTTTGGTGACATGGCGTATAAAATCCCAATCAGCTCGGCAAAATCAATGCTCGGTCACATGATGGGTGCCGCCGGGGCTATTGAGGCAATTGTCTGCTGCAAGGTGATAAACGAGGGTATTATTCCACCGACGGTCAACCTGGAGCATCCTGACCCGGAATGTGACCTGGATTACGTTCCCAACGTGGCCAGAGATGGTGACGTTCGTATAGCCATCTCCAATTCTTTCGGTTTTGGTGGTCATAACTCAGTTATCGCTATCGGCAGATATGATGGGCAGTAAAATGGAGACCGTACCGGCGTTAGTTGCGGCTATCGGCGTCGATATCATTGAGATAGGGCGTATCGACCGTGCCATATCGGAGTGGCGGGATACTTTCCTCAATCGCATTTACACCCGGGCGGAACTGGAAAGCTATCATAATGTCTCCAGCCTGGCTGTCCGCTTTGCCGCCAAGGAAGCTGTAGCCAAAGCGCTTGGAACCGGTGTCAAAGGCGTGAATTGGAGAGATATTGAGATTCTTACGAATGAGGATGGTGCTCCTTTGATTAGACTTTGTGGGCGTGCACTTGAGAGAAGCAGGGAAATCGGCATTGCCCGGTTCTCCATAAGCATGTCTCATAGTAGAGAATACGCCGTTGCTTTTGTGGTTGGTCATGCTGTGTAATTTTGCCGTTTGTGATTTGCTCGACATAGATTACCCCGTTATTCAGGGTGGGATGGCATGGCTTGGGACGTTCGAGCTGGTGTCAGCAGTATCGAATGCTGGCGGTCTGGGGGTAATCGGTAGTGGCGACGCACCCACAGAATGGCTGAAGGACCAGATCAGGCAAACCAGGGAGCGTACCGGCAAGCCATTTGCTGTTAATATCATGATGATGTCGCCGTTTCTCAAGGATAATCTGGAGCTTATTCTGTCTGAGAAGGTGGGCATTGTCACGTTTGGTGGCGGCAACCCCGGCACCTATCTGCCCGGACTGAAAGAAGCCGGTTTCAAGGTCATGCCCGTTGTTTCCAGCGTGGCTCTGGCGCGGCGGTTGGAGAGGCTTGGCGCCGATGCCATTATCGCTGAGGGCATGGAATCCGGGGGGCATGTCGGCGAAACTACCACCATGGCTCTGGTGCCGCAGATAGTCAGAAGCATTAAAGTGCCCGTGATAGCCGCCGGCGGGATCGCCGATGGTCGGGGGCTGGTAGCTGCTCTGGCTCTTGGCGCTCAGGGGGTACAGATGGGCACGCGTTTTATATGCTCAGCGGAGTGTATCGCTCATCCTAAGTTCAAGGAGCGAATCATCGAAGCCCATGATCGTGCCACAGTGGTAACCGGAGAGTCAACCGGGCATCCTGTGCGTTGCCTGGAGAACAAGTTGACTCACCGGTTTGCGGTTCTGGAAAAGTCCGGAGCACCTAAAGAGGAATTGGAGGAGCTTGGTAGAGGGAGATTGTCTGCGGGAATCATTCAGGGAGACATTGAAGAAGGTTCGCTTATGGCGGGGCAGATAGCCGGGCTGATAAGAGAGGTAAAACCGGTCAAAGCTATTATTCAGGATATCATGACTGAAGCGCAGCAAGTACTCGGTGCTCTGGGCAAGCTCCAGACAAAGGGATAAAAACTTGGTCAAAAAGGCAAAACTGGCTTACGTTTTTCCGGGGCAGGGGTCTCAAGCAGTGGGGATGGGTTTGGACTTATATAGAAAATATACATCGGCAAAAGACGTTTTCGATGAGGTGGATAGTGCCTTAGGTTTTTCTCTGTCTCGCCTGTGTTTTGAGGGACCGGAAGACGAGCTCACACAGACTGTAAATGTTCAGCCGGCAGTACTGACTGTCAGTATCGCTTGTTTGAAGGCAGCCGAAGAGGTCAGCGGTAGAAGTTTGCCGTTTCCCGGCGTTGTTGCCGGTCACAGCTCGGGTGAATATACCGCTCTGGTCGTTGCCGGAGTGCTGGGCTTATCTGAGGCGGTGCGCCTGGTTCGCGAGAGAGGTCGTCTGATGCACGAGGCTGGTCGGGCAAGACCCGGTGGTATGGTTGCCGTGCTGGGTTTTGATGAGGAAATTATCAGGGGCATCTGTTTTTCCGTAGGTACCGAGATTTCTAATATCAACTGTCCCGGGCAGATTGTGGTCAGCGGTGCTGAAGAGAAGCTGGCTGAGTTTATCATGCTGGCAGGGGAGAAGGGTGCTCGTCGAATAATTCCACTGAAGGTGAGCGGGGCTTTCCACTCCCAGTTGATGCAATCGGCATGTGAAGGCTTAAAAAGCGCCATCTCGGAATTTACCTTTCACGAGCCTTCGGTTCCGGTGATGGCTAATGTAACAGCGCAGATGTTGCTCGATGCTCAAGCCATAAAAAATGAGATGGTTGACCAGGTCATACATTGTGTCCGGTGGCAGCAATCAGTTGAAAATATGATAGCTGGTGGTGTGACCACCTTCATCGAGATAGGGCATGGGCAGGTGCTCGCCGGTTTAATTAGGCGTATAAATCCTGCTGTGCAGATTATCAATATTGGCGATGCAGATGTTGATAACCAGATTGAGAAGTTATGGACCGAGCACAGGAGGGAGTGGGTAAGGGGCCTCGTTGAAAAGGCGATACAATCTGAAAAGTTATCTCAAAGAGAATAGTACGGTTATGACGATAAATTACATAAAAGAAGGCAAGATTGCCATTTTTACCTTGAATCGTCCTGAGGCTTTGAATGCCATCGACCCAAAAAGCGCTGAGGAATTGAGCAGGGCGCTTGTAGATTTCAGGGACGATGGTAGCTTGTTGGTTGGCATCATTACCGGCACAGGTGTCAGGGCTTTTTCAGTTGGTGCTGATATAGGGACGATGCTGCCCGAGTTGAAAAAATTCAAGGGGCAGCCGAATGTGGGTCCGCTGAATTTCATGCGCGGACTTAACCTGTGGAAACCGATGATTGCGGCTGTAAATGGTGCTGCTCTCGGTGGAGGTCTGGAGATAGCGCTGTTCTGTGACCTGAGGATAGCTTCGGAAAAAGCCATTTTCGGGGCTCCTGAAGTTACACTTGGGCTTATCCCGGGCTGGGGAGGAACGCAACGTTTGCCTCGAGCTATAGCCTCAGCCAGAGCTGCTGAACTCTTACTTACTGGAAGACCTATCAGTGCCCAGGAAGCTTATCGAATAGGATTGATCAACAGGGTCGTACCTTTTGCCGAGCTTATGCCGGCTGCTAAGCAGATGGCTGAGACGCTCTGCCTGCGGGCGCCGTTAGCAGTAAGGGCAGCAAAGCAAGCTATGATTCAAGGAACGGGTGTTTCCTTAGAAGATGGGCTGGATTTGGAGAGAAAGTTGAACGATTTTCTGGTAACTACTGATGATTTCGACGAAGGCTGCAAAGCCTTTATTGAGAAGCGGCTACCCGTTTTTAGAGGGAGATAAGACCTGATATCCAGATGATAATTGCCGTAGATGCCGCTGGTGGGGACTATGCTCCGCAGGAAGTAGTCAAAGGAGCCGCAGCCGCAGTCGAGGAATACGGGGTTGATGTTGCTCTTGTGGGAAGAAAAGCCCCGCTCGAGATGTTAGCCAGGCGCTACGAAGCGGAGCCAGGTCTCACTATAGTTGAGGCGGCCGAGGTTATCGGCTGTAATGAGCCTCCAGTTCAGGCGGTCCGCAGTAAACCGAATTCATCAATAGTAGTGGGGACAAGGCTGGTGCGAGATGGACTTGCCTCAGCTTTTATTTCTGCGGGCAATACGGGAGCGGTGGTAGGAGCGGCATTTCTGAACCTGGCGAGAATAGAAGGTGTACAGCGTCCGGCACTTTGTGGAGTGTTTCCCATAGATGCTGCCAGTACGGCGCTGCTTATCGATGTTGGGGCCAATGTGGACTGCCGGCCGGAGTTCCTGTTCCAGTTTGCCCAGCTCGGTGATTTTTTTGCTAAAAGCGTCCTTGGCATTGAGGCGCCGCGAGTTGGTTTGCTCAATGGCAGCGACGAGAGGATTGAAGCTAATATTTTGGCTAAGGAGAGCTACGAGCTTTTGGAAAAAACCGGCCTGAATTTCATAGGCAGTGTAGGAGGACAGGATATTCTAACGGGAAAAGCCGACGTGATTGTTACCGACGGCTTTACCGGAAATGTAGTGCTCAAGACGATAGAGGGGTTAGGTGATATCTTTCAGAATCTTATGAGCGCAGAGCAGGCTTTCAAAATTAGCGCTGAACTCCGGGGCATTGCTCTGGTTCAATACTCGAAGTTAGCCTGCATGGTAGAGCGAATGGACTACAAAGAATATGGTGGTGCCTGCCTGCTGGGGATAGATGGTAACATCATCGTTGCTCATGGCCGCAGTCAGGCTAAGGCCATCAAGAATGCTATTCATTTAGCTCATAGAGCTGCACAGACAGGTGTTGTCGAAGTCATTAAAGAGGGAATGCGGTGAAACGGCGAGTTGTGGTGACCGGAGCGGGAATGATTACACCGCTAGGTGTGGGGGTGGGAAAAAGCTGGGCGGCTCTGTGCCAGGGCAAATCAGGTATCGGTCCAATTACCCGGTTCGATGCCAGGCAGCTTAAATGCCAGGTAGCTGGCGAGTTAAAAGACTTTCAGCCACAGGACTTTCTGGATGGCAAGTTTATAAGGCGATTCGACCCTTTTATCCAGTACGCGATGGCGGCAGCGATAATGGCTGTGGAGGATTCCGGACTAAGGGTTAACGCAGACAATGAGGACAGGGTTGGCGTAATTATGGGAACGGCTGTCGGTAGTTTTACCAGCTTTGAATCTGCACATCGCTTTGTTTTTCAGGGTAATTTAGATAAGGTCCCGCCCTTTTTGATACTGAATGCCACTGCTAATTCGGCGGCAGGGGTTATAGCGATAAAGTATGGAGCCAGGGGGCCTCATCACCTCGTCATGGAAGCTTGTGCCTCCGGAACCAATGCCATAGGATTGGCTTTCAGGTGTATTCAGATGGGGGAAGCTGACATAATGATAGCAGGCGGTGCCGAAGCTCCAATTACGCCGTCGATGCTTGCCTCCCTGGATATTCTCGGTGCTTTGACTTCTAGGAGAAATGGCGAACCTGAAAAAGCAAGTCGTCCGTTCGACGGCGACAGGGATGGATTGGTTCCGAGCGAAGGGGGTGGGGTGGTGGTTTTAGAGGCTTTGGATATAGCTTTAGAAAGGGGCGCTAAGGTTTATGGAGAGGTGCTGGGTTATGGGAATAATTGTGATGCCTTTCATTATACTTCTCCAACACCGGATGGCGAAGGACCAGCTAGATGCATGAAGCTAGCCCTGAGAGATGCCGGAATAGAACCTGCTGAGGTCGACTACATAAACGCTCACGGCACCTCCACAGTGGTTAGCGATCTGTCTGAGACCAGAGCTATCAAGAGTGTATT
>CAZUEB010000039.1:5862-10270 GCA_964619115.1 uncultured Dehalococcoidales bacterium | reverse complement strand
ATACTATATATACATAGAGTTTTCAAGGTGAAAAATCTAACTTTTTTTTCTGTTAACAGAAAACTATTAACCCTTTAAAATTTCACTTTTTAGGAAATTTAAATAGAGCAGAAAATCCCGGGTTTTACTGCTTCTAAAAACTAACTTTTGATTCGTCAAATTTTTTACTTAAGAATTCAGCGAATTTATCGAGTTTATCCAGATAAACCGCATTTTCTCCTATAACTAAAGAGAGAGAAATTGACCGTATCAGAACCGTATCATGGATAAAATTGGTTGATTTTGAAGAGAATGTAGAGGAGGTTAAATGTTAATCCCGTAACCAGTGGCTTTCTTAAGGTTGGCTAAAGAAATATAATAATTTGCCAGGGCTTGTATGTACCTGGTTTGGGCATCGGAAAGGGCAAAAATAGATTCTATGGCGTTGGAGAGGCTACTATCTCCAACCAGAGAACGGACTTTGGTGATTTCAGCTTCGTTTCTGCGATAATTCATCTCTATTTCTGAGGCATCAAGTTGGGAAAGGGCCCTTTTGTACTTTAAATAGGAGTCCTGGACCTCAAAAATAACGGTCTTCAAGGTTTCGTTAAAGTCGCTTAAAGACCTGGAATAATCAATAGCTGCCCTTTTCTTATCAGAAAAGAGCTTCAGGTTATCTAAGAGATTAAACTCTGTATTAAAGGTAGTGCCTTCTGTGGGTGAGGTCTGGCCAAAGCGCGGTTGGCTCTGTTCGTGCGTTAAAGATGAATTAATCGTGTTAGCACCCCAGAGCTTGCTGACTTTGAACCCAGCATACCAGTTAGTGGAGTCTCTCCAAGGCTCTGTCTTGTAATGGCCTTCATACATGCCGTATGAGGTGGTCAGGTCAACGGTAAATTTGCTTTTTGAATCCTCGATTTTCTGAGAATAATCATTAAATTTAGTCAACAACTCGCTTAGGTGTATCTCAGGCCGGTTTTGGAATGCTACCTCGACACAGGTGTTTAGGTCAAGATCAACCTTTTTTATTTCTAGCGTATTGCTTTGCAATTTCGGCAGTTCAGCAACATTTAAAACCTGCTTAAAGGTCAATTCTGCCATATTAATTTCATGCTGGACATTCTCAACCTGATTTACAATCTGCTCATACCAGGATTTTGCGCTGTTCACTTCAAGGGGGATTACCATGCCGGTTTTGCCTAATTGGGTAACCTTCTGAAGCAGCTCTTCCGCCTCTTTTCTAAGTACCTCTTTCTCCCTAAGATGCATCCTTGAGGCCACTAGATTAAAGTAGGCAGCTTCGGTTTTCTGCACTATATCAAGCTTGAGCCGGTCATAGTTCTTCTGGTTAATCTCTAAGTTCACCTGGGCTTGCCTCACCGTATCTTGCAGCCTGCCGCTATAGTAAATCGGTTGGTCCACCTGGAATTTAGTTTCCCTTTCTTCGTAGCCTACCTTAAAGACTTCGCCGTCCGTATAGTAATTAGATATTTTTAAGGCAGGCAAAAAGTTGCGTTGTGATTCAGTTAATTTAAGATACGCCAATTCTATCTCTTCCTGGGCAACCTTGATCGGCGGGTTCTTTGCGATGGCTAAATCAATAAAACCATTCAATTCCTGGGAAGAGTATAAGACTTTTTCGGAGAACTTGCTGCCAAAGTATTTACGCAGCGTAGGATACGCGGTTCCCCCGGGTGGTTCTATTGCTAACTCCTTATTTGTAGAGGAGTTAGGATATGTTTGCCCCGGGCTTGGCTGTTTGCTTAAGCTCACCCCTCCGTAATTCACCGGGACAATGATCTGTATCTCTTTTTCAGGATATTCGCTTGGGAAGGGATAGGGACTGGCATCTTTTACGGCCATAATTGCTGTGGCGTCAAGTAGGGGGTAGCCTGACGATTCAGCAATATCAATTTCTTTGATTCGGCCATCCTCTGCAAGCGTGAATCTTACCTTCGCTATCCCTTCCCAGCCTTTTAACTTAGCAACAGTTGGGTAGACTATGGAACTGTTCACCTTTTGCTGAATCAAAGTGAGATAATCTGCGGGGAGTAGTACGTTTTGGGCAAAGACAAGCCCAGGCAGCATGCTCATTATTAGATAAAGCATAAATACTGGGGTTCTGGATTGTTTTAATAGCTGGAGTAGTTGTCTCATATTGGCTAATTTTTTGACTTAATCTGTATCAACCTAAGCAAGCGTAAGTATAAACTAAAAATTTTGCTTTGTCAAGCAAAATTTTGATACGGATTGATACAGTATCATTAGCTTGGATGATACTGTATCACAGGCATTAATTAATCTTGATACGGTTTTTTGCTATTCGCAGGTTTCTTTTTCTTGACAGGATTGCCCTTCTATGGTATATTTTGGTCATGCGCTGCAAGATTTGTCAAAAAGAGTTTATCCCTAACAAGTATAGACCAAATCAGGCGGTTTGTTCAGCCTCAAAATGCCAGAAACAGAGGCAGATTCAGAACGAGAGAGAATGGCGGCTGAAGAATCCAGACTATTTTAAGTGCCTGGACCAGGAATCTTCTTGGCGGGAGAGCAGACACCGCTATAGCAAACTCTGGAGACTGACCCACAAGGAAGACCTGAGATTCTATGAAAAAGACCACCGCGAACAACGCAGGCAATACATGCGGGAGTATATGAAGGGGCGCAGAAAGGCCAATAGTGTTAACAGAGAAAAAAGTTAGCTTTAGGAGCTTGACATTTACCTATCTATTCAGTATACTTTAACTGGAATTTGATATTTTTTTGAGTTATTTCTAAATAGTTTGTAAAAGTTTTTCAGCCTTAACGAAAAAGGCAAACCTCGACGAGAGTCAGGGACGCAAAGCCACGGGTCTTCCGAGCCACGGACCTACGTAACGAGGAACTTCCAAGGCGCAAAGATAGCCGGGTTACCGAAAATAAGGTAATTCGGCTTTTTTATTTATTACTAATAAAGAGGCCCTAATGATTGGTTGGCGCGACAAAATCTGGGTAAAGATCATCGCCTTAACTGTTGCAGGCGTGTTTTTGTTTTCTGACGTAACCTGGGCAGCCAGGACAGATTTAAATTTCTCCCTCCCTCCCACAAAACAAACCCAAGATCAAGCTTCAGGCAACTTCTTCAAGACCCTCTGGCAAAATATCAGTTCCTTTGTTCTGCCTTCTGCCTCGGCTTATTATGACCCTGCAGGAGCTCAGAATAATAAGGTTATGGGTGGAAATTACCAGCTTGACTTCCAGCCAGCAGCCTACAATACTGACCAATATGACACCACCCCTGCTACTGAAGACAGTGCAGCGCCAGGGCTTTTAGGTGCCTTACTTCAGGCCCTGACAAGCTTCTTGACGCAACTCGCATCTACACTAGGGCTTAGTAGCATTTTCTACACTGGTGATCCAAGCCAGGATGTTACGGCGGAGCTACCTGCTGATACAGAGGCGTTGTTAACTGCTGCTTTCCAGAAAGCCGGCATAGATCCTAATAGTCAAGAGGCTGGCCAGTTCAGAGCAGCCATTGCCAGGCTTGATAGTATAGACCATGAGGGCGCCATAAAGCTGTTAACCGGCCTTAATGAATCCGGCTTAAATGCGACGGATACAAGATCAGCAATGCAATATCTCTCCAGTCTGGATCCGAAACTTGTATCTGCCCTGATGACTAATACGGATTCACGTGGCGCGATGAAGAGGCTTTTCCATGTGTTGGCCGTTGCCGGGAGAAACCCGGATAGTACTTTTATTCCCAGCTTGGATCCTGCTACAGGAGGAGTACGCTTTGGCGCCTGCATGGAGAGCCAGGCCTGCGCAACAAATGTGGAGATTATCATCGCATCTCCTCTTGTGACACCAAAAGCAGAGGCGAATGTGGCAGAAGGATTTAATGGTCCTGCAGGCGATGAAATAGTAGCCGGTCTTTCTGGAGCCAGCAATCCAGAGGCAGTAGTAAATTGGGCAGCTACAGGTTTTAGAGATGATCCCACTGCTGAACGCACTACCGAGGGCCTTGAGGCAGTTCCTGATGATAAATTGCCCTCCATAGGTCTTTTTATCGACTATAGCTATGCAAATAGCGATATTGCTCAGAAGACAACGGACAGCCTCATGGCTGTGCCCGAGGATAGAATAGCTTCCATCGGTTATTTCATTACCTACGGCTTCCAGAATGAGACTACTGCCCAGAAGACCGCCAACGGCATTGAAGCTTCACCGCAAGGCGCAGTGACCCTCTTCATTACCTACGGCTTCCAGAATGAGACTACTGCCCAGAAGACTGCCAATGGCATTGAAGCTTCACCGCAGACATCCGTGAACTTCTTCATCACCTTTGGCTTCCAGAATGAGACTACTGCCCAGAAGACTGCCAACGGCATTGAGGCTTCACCGCAGACATCCGTGAACTTCTTCATCACCTTTGGCTTCCAGAATGAGA
>CAZUEB010000039.1:0-5614 GCA_964619115.1 uncultured Dehalococcoidales bacterium | reverse complement strand
ACTTCTTTATCCACTACGGCTTCCAGAATGAGGCTACTGCCCAGAAGACTGCCAACGGTATTGAGGCTTCACCGCAGACATCCGTGAACTTCTTTATCCACTACGGCTTCCAGAATGAGGCTACTGCCCAGAAGACTGCCAATGGTATTGAGGCTTCACCGCAAACATCTGTGAACTTCTTTATCCACTACGGCTTCCAGGATCAAAAGACAGCCCAGAGAACTGCCAATGGCATTGAGGCTTCACCGCAGACATCTGTGAACTTCTTTATTCACTACGGCTTCCAGGATGAGCAGACCGCAAAGAATACTGCCTATGGCATTCAGAATGTACCTGAAGGCAAAGAGGGGTCTATTGCCTTCTTTATCACTTACGGCTTCCAGGATGAGGCCACTGCCCAGAGAACTGCCAATGGTATCAAGGCTGTACCTGCAGACAAGGTTGCCTCTATCGGTAACTTCATCGGCTATGCCTATGAGAATAAAGAGACTGCCCAAAGAACCACTGCAGCTCTTATGGCAGTGCCTGAAGATAAGATTGCCTCTATCGGTAACTTCATCGGCTATGCCTATGAGAATAAAGAGACTGCCCAAAGAACCACCGCAGTCCTTATGGCAGTCCCTGAAGATAAAGTAGATGCTATCGGTAACTTCATCACCTACGGTTATAGCAATGCTACTTCTGCCAAAAACTTAACTGCGGCTATATCCAACCCTGATCTTACTACCGATGGCGCTGTCAGGTTCGTAGCCAGCTTTGCTAATCCTGTTTTTGCCCAGAATATTTCTGCGGCCTTATCAGATCCCAATCTTAATCAAGATGCAGTTGTAAAGTTTGTTGCCGGGTTTAATAATCCAAAATTTGCAGTCCAGGCCACTGGCATAATAAATAATTTAGGTAAGACGCAAACAACTAAGTTTATTGCGATGACAGCTGCCCAGGCGACCCCAGATGCCCAGATAAGCTTTGTCGTCAATGTTTCGCAGGCAATGACGAATCCTGACCAACCTCAAGCCAATAATCTTATAGATACGGCTTATAGCCAGCCGGCAGGCCAGCAACAGGCGTATATACAGGAAGCGGCAGCAGGGGCGAGACTGCCTGAAGGCACGGGTAGAGTTCCTGGCGTGCCTCTGAATACTGCTCCGTTCCGCACGCAGGCAGTCAATGTAACTGAAGGCGGGTTTACGGCAGGCGCAGACACTATGCCAGTAGGCACAATACCCCTTGGCGAAGTATTAGGGGTTTTAGAGAACATCTTTGCTGCATTTGGAGTAGATATTAACCTAGAATTACCCAATGATTTTTATATAGGAACAACCCAATGGACTGCAGCTCCTCCAGCAGGCCTTACCTCTACAATTAGCAGTACCCAGATTTTCGCAAATAATGAGGTTAATGCCAACAGTAACACCAGTTCTTTAAGAGTAGTAAACGGGAATAACGATCTTAATAGTTATAACAGTATCAACGAAAGCAACATCATCAGCGGAATCGCATCACTGGTGAAGTCTGCTCTTCAGGAGGTTGGAGAGTATTTAGGAATAACAAACAAAGCAGAAAAGAAAACAGATACTCAGGTTATTGATGCTCAGGATCCTTTATTCGTAGATGAAGCCAGACGTGCAGAGGTTATCAGCTTCAGAGAGTATAATGATATGGTTCTTCTGGCAGAGTCGAAGGGGACTGACATTACTTCTTGGAACAATATCCTCGATTTAGAGGATAGGGACAGCGAAGTAAAGGATTTACCGAGCTTAGCAGTATTAGTCCGGGCCTTGCTTGCGCCAGCATCAAAAGACTTTGACGGAGGTTTAGTGGGCCGCTTAGAGAAGCTCATCCCTCTGCTCAAGGTTATACTGGCGGTTATGGAGCTTGAGCCGGAAAATGTTTCACCTGCAACCGCATCAACACCGTATCAAGACGGTCAGCAGGCAGTCGTAGGAATTGTGTCTTCAAGCAGCAATGGCGGCTCTCAGCCAGCATTAGCTGCTGCAATATACGGTTTATTAATCGAAGGTGATTCTGCACCCTATCAAGGGGGTGCTTTTGTCTTAGGTAGGTCAAGCCAACTTCCAGCCTATACTGGTCTTGACCCGCCTCAGGAAGCCGATGCCTTTTTAACTTCCTCCCTTAATCCTACCGAAGATACCTACCCGAAAGTTGCTGCAGGAACAACCAATTGCGCAGTTGATGTTATTATCAATGTAGTTGAATCTACTCAGCAGGTTTGTGTTTCCAGAGAGTATGTAGAGAACCGTATCAGAGAATTAGGCGGAGATCCTACTCCTGGCACTCCTGTAGATATCCGTATCGTTCAGCAAATCTTAAGCGAAGACTTTGGAATCGAAACAGTATTCAATACCACCCCCACCTCTTTAGAGGTCCTCAAGACCCAGAATGGCTTTTTAGGCATCATTTGCGTTAAAATCCCAGGTGACCGCGGATACGAAGAGCATGCCGTATTCGTTACAGTCGATGGCGGCAGGATCTATGCGATTTCCACTGATGAAAGAGGCGAAGTCGTATATACGGATATAACAGACAATTTTGACGCAACTCGTCCCAGTTCAGAAAGATGGGTTTTTGAGGGTAACACCAACGATATTTTGACTTTACAAGCCGCTGCAGTTGCCGATCAACCTACCGTGGCAGGTGGTGACGGCACTGTAGCGGCTATTTCTATTCCTGGAGTGGGTGATTTTACCGTAGAAGGTGATGTCCAGCCAACCCAAGATGGCAGGCTGCCAGCAGGCACTATTCTTGTAGCAACCGGTACCGTAGTCCTTCAGAGGGATGGCGACCGCGTTCTCCTTCAGGTTGGTGCGGGAAGCAGGTTTGAGGTGCAGGAAGACGGTTCGCTCAAGGTTGTGGAAGCCCACGATGCCCGCGCCTTCAGAGGGGCCCGCTTTGACCTCCAGGTTCCTGTGACCGTGGTAACCATGGGCGGAGACGGCAATGACTATCAGCGTTTCAGTACCAGGACCGAAACCGTTACATTTACCCTAGAGAATGATGAGATTGCGCTGGATAGCAACCTGAATCCAGGCGCTGGCGCTCAATTACGGGCAACTGAAGACGTAGTCCTGGTTGAAAGGGTGTTAGGCGACACTGTTTCCCAGATTACTGTAGAGGCTGACAGTATCTTCAATATTGACGCAAGCGGTGCATTGACCTTGACAGAGGCTGTGGGCGGACATGCAGATGCTGGCGCTCCCTTTGGCTGGTCAGATGAGCGCGGAATATACCTCTATGTATTCGCAGACAGTACTGACTTAGATGCCAGCCTCAGGCCCGCCACTGATACCTATTTCCATGGCTGCAATGGTTCCAATGCCAAGGATTATATTCTTAACGGCAATAATTCCGTATCTGAGATCCACAGAGGCTGGTTAGGAGATTTTGCCCCTGTCCGCTGGGTTGACCGTGGTGTTGACCTGACCACCAACGGTTTTGATGTCGGCATCATGCTTAACTTAGGCCCGGTGAATATCACCACTGAAATCGGCCTTATTGACGATGGTTTTATCGGTGCACAGAGCAGGATTACCTATAATGGCGATGATGTATTCTCAGGCCGCTCTGGTCTTAACGTAGCCGAAGGCCTGGGAAATGCGCAGATCCAGACCACCCTTTCCAGCCCTTATGTAGGCACCCTGTACGGCTATACTGGCCTTCAGGACGGAAGGGCATTCGTTTCAGCCTTAGAAGCAGCTCCTGCTGGCAGTACCGAAACCCAGATGGTCGCTGGTATAGGCGCTGGCATAACCAGGGACGGCAGCCTCAGGGTGAGCGGTCAGGTTCTTGGCCAGGGCGCTATGGCCCAGGTAAACGGTAATGGCGTTTCTGCCGGCAATTATGATGGAAATTGTGGTACTGAAGTTGCCCAGGATTTAATTGCAGCTTATGGCACAAACACGGCGTTCATTGACCGTGCTGATGCAGCAGCGTTCCTTGCACCTCATACCAATGAAGAGGGAACGAGCTTCTGGGGTGAAAAGCTCTATATTGAAAGCCAGACCGGCCGCACCATGTACGGTTATGAAATAGGCCTGGATGACCTCAGAAATAATGCAACTGAGCCGTTTATCCTACACTATGAAATCAATGGAGAAGGACACTTCGAGGTCATTGACCCTGCCAAGATGACTAACCAGGATTGGGATATCCTGGCAGCCAGGATTGCCCTTGCTGACCCGGATTTTGACGGCAAGGTTTATATCCTCACTGCTCAACAGTTTGAGCCTGCTGTAGCCAGGTCGCTCAACCAGCAAGAGATGGAGCAGATTAGAGGCAATAACCCACTTGTTATCGTTCTTATCGTTGTTGCAGTTATAGCAGTTATACTTGTGGGAGGGTACTTCCTCTGGAAGGCATTAAAGCCTCAAGGCCGCCAAGAAGATGCCAGAGGCATTATTGCCGCCAATGACCTGATTGGCTTGGCAACCAAGAGTATGGACTCGATTGAGGATGTCTATGCTCAGGAAAACAATTACCCCACTGATTTATTCACTTTTGGCGGCAATGGCGGGAGCGGCAATGTGCCTGAGAATATCACCGAGAGGGCGCTCTTTGCGCAGATGGTAGAAAGCGGCGTGCCGGGGTTGTTAGGACCAGGGGAAACCATTGATGGCTTAAGCGACACTCAGATTCACGACCGTTTATCACTGCATACTGATGATGTTATTGCTTTTGGTCAGCAGATCGGCCTTAAGTGGAACGGCGATAGATTCGAGGTAGAGAACCAGGCTTTATTTGGCGAGTTTGTAGATTCCCTGGTTGTCAGGGCGATCAAGTATTACATTAATAATGCATTCCTGCTGCAGTTGTACGATAAATTCGGCGTCTTACAGATAACCGATCCTGCCCAGAGGGCTTTGGTGGAACGTTATCTTGCCGGCGGCGGCTCTATGGAACCAGAGGAGATCCCGCAGGTCATGGGTGCTATCTGGAGCGGCTTAGGCGATGAGACCCTTTCCTACGAGGTAGGTTATGACGGCCGTTTTATGATACTACAAATTGGTCCACACACCTATTATCATCAAGAAAGCGGCGACAGCCTCATACAGGCGCCTATAGCGGATACCAGAATGCTCGGCCTGACTGATGATGAGCGTTTTGAGCAGGCTCCTTCAGCCAGGGATGTTATTGATTCGAATCCCCAGACTACCCAAGCAGTAATTACGGCACTGGAGACTGTACGGGATTCCGGAAACCTCAATCCTGATGACCGCGCTTTATGCGATAAGGTTATCCGTTGGTTGCAAGGCGAGGAAGTCGACATTTCTGTCCAGTATCTCTTATCAGGATTAGGGTTGTTCATTGATATGTACAACCAGACGGTTATCGGCCCAGATGGCGACGGTTGGGGCACTGTTTATACTTTTTCCGTCGCCCCTTGCGATGACGTTGCCGACTTAAACATTATGTTCCATAGATACAACAAGGTTGGCGATTATCTGGTGACCAGGGATCCAACCGTTACCATACCTGCTGATGCAACTGTGGATCTCCATAGTTTTCCAGCAGTAGTCGAGCGCCGCGATGCCATGCATTTTGCTGCCCAGAACGCCACGCTCAACACCTGGCTTGAGGGCAAGCTTCCGTTCCTCGC
>CAZUEB010000038.1:0-10273 GCA_964619115.1 uncultured Dehalococcoidales bacterium | reverse complement strand
CAATAGGCCACGTTGATCACGGTAAGACGACTTTAACTTCGGCGATTACTTTGTGTCTATCTAAGCAAGGAGACACTGCGTTTCGAGCCTTCGATTCCATAGATAATGCGCCTGAGGAGAAGGCACGTGGCTTGACAATCGCTATTGCTCATATTGAATATGAGACTGCAAAACGGCACTATGCTCACGTAGATTGTCCGGGGCATGCCGACTATATTAAGAATATGATTACTGGTGCAGCTCAGATGGATGGGGCAATACTGGTAGTTAGCGCTCCTGATGGGCCTATGCCTCAGACACGTGAACATGTTCTTCTGGCTCGGCAGGTGGAGGTACCCAGCATACTGGTAGCATTGAATAAGGTAGACATGATGGACGACCCGGAGCTACTGGACCTTGTTGAACTCGAAGTAAGAGACCTCCTGTCCAAGCAAAAGTTTCCAGGAGATAAGACTCCTATTGTCAGGGTTAGCGCTCTTAAAGCACTGGAATGTGGTTGTGGCAAGCGAGAGTGTGAATGGTGCGGCAAAATTCTGCAGCTGGCTGATACTATAGATGAGTGGGTGCCGCTGCCGGTAAGACCTAAAGACAAGCCTTTCTTGATGCCGGTAGAGGACGTATTCGGCATAAAGGGGCGTGGTACTGTAGTCACTGGTAGGGTGGAACGAGGTGTAGTTAAAACAGGTGACGAGATTGAAATAGTGGGCATAAAGGAAACACGGAAGACTGTAGTAACAGGGGTGGAGATGTTCCACAAGACCCTGGAATCAGGAGAACCTGGGGACGCTGTTGGCTGCTTGCTCAGAGGTATAGAGCGTGAGGATGTGGAGAGAGGTCAGGTTTTAGCAGCACCAGGCTCGGTTACGCCGCATACCCACTTCGAGGCTGAGGTCTATGTATTAACGAAGGAAGAAGGTGGCCGGCATACGCCGTTCTTTAATGGCTATAAGCCTCAATTCTATATCAGGACCCTTGATATTACCGGAGTTGCGGAGTTGCCCAAGGGGGTAGAGATGGTTATGCCTGGCGATAACGTAAAAATGACCATAAAGCTTATTTATCCGGTGGCGCTGGAAACAGGACTGCGCTTTGCTATTCGTGAGGGAGGTAGAACAGTCGGAGCCGGGGTCATCGGCAAAATCATTGAATAATCATGGCCAAAAAAGGTGAGTCGCGTGGTGTCATTCAGCTGGCGTGTACCCAGTGCCAGGAAAGAACATATACCACTGATAAGAATAAGAAGAATGACCCTCAACGGTTGGAATTGAGGAGATATTGTCCTCGTTGCCGTAGCCACACGCTCCATCGGGAGACTAAGTAATTCTTGACCAAAAAGAGTCAGCCTCAAATTATCACTAAGAAAAGGTCTCGTTTTGCTTTCTTTGGCGATGTTATAGGTGAATTAAGGAAAGTAACCTGGCCATCAAGGCGGGATACCGTGCGCTTGACAATCATGGTTATCATCGTGTGTGGTGTAGTAGGGCTTTTTTTGGGGGCGCTTGATTATGGTTTTGCCGAATTGGTTGCAAAAGTGCTTTTAGGTGGGGGTTAGGCTTTTGAAAAACGGTGACAAGCAGTGGTATATAGTGCATACTTACTCCGGTTATGAGGAGCGGGTTAAGCGAGCCCTGGAACAGCGTATTAAGTTTATGGACGCTGAGGATAAGATATTCCAGATAATAATACCGACTGAAGAGGAAATCGAGATCAGGGGTGGGCAGAGGCGAACGGTGACGAAGAAAGTTTTTCCCGGGTATGTTTTGGTGCAAATGCAGATGGATGATAACAGCTGGAATGTGGTGCGCAATACACCTGGCATAACTGGTTTTGTCGGCAGTGGCAACAAGCCGACAGCATTAGCGGAAGGCGAGGTCAACACGATTTTGAAGCAGATGACTGAAGGTGCACCCCAGGTTAAAGTGGGTTTTAGAAAGGGCGAGAGCGTTCGAGCGGTTGATGGTCCCTTTACTGATTTTGTGGGGGTGGTTGATGAAATAAACGTGGCCAAGGGGAAGGTAAAAGTGCTGTTGACTCTTTTCGGACGAGAGACATCTGTAGAACTTGACTTTTTGCAGGTGCAGAGGTTGTAAATGGCGAAAAAGGTTAAAGCTATCATCAAACTTCAGATTGAGGCAGGTAAAGCTACACCAGCCCCACCTGTTGGCCCGGCTCTGGGACAGCATGGCGTAAATATTATGGCTTTCTGCAAGGACTATAACGAACAGACCAGCTCACAGGCGGGGTCTATTGTCCCTGTGGAGATAACTGTGTATGAGGACAGGTCATTTACTTTTATTACAAAAACGCCGCCGGCATCTGACATGATAAAGCGAGCCTTAAGTCTTGAGAAAGCCAGCAGCACTGCCGGGCAGCAAAAAGTGGGCACGCTTCCTCGCGAAAAGGTTGAGGAGATTGCCCGAACTAAAATGAAAGACTTGAATGCGGTAGACCTTAAAGGAGCAGTGCGGATTATTGAAGGTACTGCTCGCAGTATGGGAATTGACGTGGAGTAAACTATGGTAACAAAAGGAAAGAAATATAAAGAAGCGACCAAGCTAGTCAATAGAGAGAATGCATATACGCCTACTGAGGCTGTCGGACTGGCGAAGAAAGCTGCCTTTGCAGGCTTTGATGAGACGGTCGAGTTGCACTTGAGGATGGGTGTTGACCCCAGAAGTGCTGACCAGCAGGTGCGAGGTATAGCCCTTCTACCTAACGGTTTAGGTAAGAAGGTCAGGATTCTCGTCTTTGTTCAGGGTGAAGGAGCCAGAGCTGCTGAAGAGGCTGGGGCTGACTATGTTGGCAGTGATGACCTTGTTAAAAAGATCGAAGATGGCTGGCTTGATTTTGATGTCAGTATAGCTACTCCAGATATGATGGGGAAGGTTGGGAAGTTGGGTAAAATACTGGGTCGCAGAGGTTTAATGCCTAATCCTAAGTCAGGTACAGTTGTGGCGGCTGAAGATTTGCCTAGAGCTATCGCTGAAGCTCGCAAGGGTCGGGTGGAATTCCGGCTGGATAGGACGGCGATTATTCATGTGCCTATAGGCAAAGCCAGCTTTGATGAGGCTAAACTGCTAGAAAACTTAACGGCGCTGGTGGAAGCTGTAGTGAAGGCTAAACCTGGTGGAGCTAAGGGGCAGTATATTAAGAGCGCTTTTTTGACAACTACCATGGGGCCTGGTATCAGACTTGACCTGAGGCCTCTATTGGCCTGATTGTCTCGCGTGTCCTTTATTAATTGAATAGCAGATTTCCATGTTGTGCCCGTGATAGCAGGTGCCGCAGGGCTTAAAGATATGCCTGCCGAGGTGCTTTCTGATGAGTTTTTCGGAACTCGGTCATAGTTCCTTGTGTCATGGCACAAGGGCTTTTTATTTTTAGGAGGTGACGATGTTAAAAGAAAAGAAAGAGCAGATGATAGATGAGCTGGCTGGCAGCCTGTCTCGATGTACCATTGCTGTAGCCACAGATTATCGCGGGCTTACGGCGAAAGAAATGGTGCAGCTACGTCGGCGTTTGACCGATGTGGGCATAGAGTACCGGGTGATTAAGAATACCCTGACCCGGTTTGCCGCTGAGAAAGCTGGTAAAAGTCAGCTGGAAGCATTGCTGACTGGCCCTGTGGCTATAGCTTTTGGCTATGATGATGTGGTTAAGCCAGCTAAGATTTTACGGGAGCATATTCGCTCCGCGAGCTCTGTGTTGCAAATCAAGGGTGGTATTATGGGTGATAGGTTGCTTACTGCTGTGGATATCGCTAATCTGGCTACTATGCCGACAAGGGATGTCCTGATTGCTAGATTAGTGGGGCAACTGCAAGCCCCGCTGCAAGGTTTGCATAATGTTCTAAGTGCACCTTTGCGTGGTCTTTTGAATGTGATGCAGGCAAGAATTAGACAAGTTGAAGGAGGATAAAATGTCAGAAGAACAAGTTGTGTCCGAACAACCAGAGGAAGAGAAGGTCGAAGAACCCAAGGCGAAGAAACAATCTAAGGCTAAAGAAACTTTATCAGGAGCTAAAGCGATGGCAAAAGAAGAAATTATAGCTGCAGTCAGGAATATGACCGTACTGGAGCTAGCCGACCTGGTGAAAGCACTGGAGGAGGAGTTTGGGGTGACTGCAGCAGCACCAGTGGCTGTGGCGGCAGTATCAGCGGGTGCTGGGGCGCCAGCTGCAGCGGTCGAGGAGGAAAAATCAGAGTTCACCGTAATCCTTAAAGAAATCGGTGAGAACAAAATCAATGTAATCAAGGCAGTGCGAGAGGTAACCACACTGGGTCTTAAAGAGGCTAAAGATCTGGTGGAGGGTGCCCCTAAACCGGTCAAAGAAGGCGTCAATAAGGATGAAGCGGCTGCTGTAAAGAAGAAGCTGGAGGAAGCTGGGGCGAAGGTGGAAATCAAGTAGCAGTTTCAGATTAATCTTAGTTTTGAAGCCGCTGAAACTCACGTTGCAAGAAATCGGATTAGCTTAAAAGCTCGCCAGAGGTTACTCGGGGGCAGGAGAAGGGCTGACCTTTGGCGGGTTTTTCATTGCTTCCGGTTGGCGTTGCTCTTATGGCTCAATGTTTCAGCGCCTTTTCCTGCATTTTCGGTTGTCACGTATTGTTGCCATTTTCTATTTGTGGTGATTTCCTGGCAAAGATAAGAATGCCCAAAGCGGAGATGATGACCGTAGTTATAATGATTGCCATTACCATGTCGGGGTAAGTAAAGGCATTTTTAATATCAGAAGCTACCACTATCTGTACCAGTATAGCAGCAGATTCACCCCTGGCTAACATTGTGGTTAATATACCTTGGCTGTTTAGCAATGTTCTGTTTCCTATGGAGGTGATAAGTATTGCAAGGTACCTCGTACACAGTAGTATAAGAGCGATAACGATTCCGATTATGACTAACGCGGGCTTATTAAAAGTTATCATCACCCCCAGGTAGATAAAGAAAAAAGTCTTTATGAAGAAATATATCTGAGAGTGGAATCTCCTTATTATTTCGGTGGTTTCTACTGTCCGCTTAATTCTCAAAAATCTAGCCACACTGGTGCCGTTTCCCAGCATGAGACCGAAGACTAAGGCAAATATGACGCCGCTGCCATGCATGCTTTCTACAACGAAATAAAAGAAGAAAACGATAGCTAGCGTCAAGATGTCGTTATATGCCTCTTTTTCCAGCATTGTCGACATCCAGAGCCAGAAGAACCCGAAAGTTACTCCAAATGCAAGCCCAAGCGAAAACCGTATACCAATAGCCTGGGCTATTGCTGCAACCTCAATTCCATCTTGTCCACTGGCTATAACTTCTAGGAGGACCAGCGCCGTGACTATTACCAGGGGGCTGTTTAGAACGGATTCCAAAGATAGCAAAGATATGACTTGAGCGGGGACTCTGGCTCGAACTATCATGGGTATCACTATGGCGGAGCCGGTACCTCCGACGATGGTTCCGAGCAGCAAACTGTCCACCAGTTGCCACTGAAACAGATAGTAGGCAGCGGCTGCTATCGAAGCTATGCTGACTCCCACGCCCAATATGACCAGCAATATTGCCCTGGGCGTGCTTGATAGAACCTCTGAAAGTTTAAATTCCAGCCCGCTGCAAAACAGAATGACGATTAATGCCAGGCCTGCTATCATCTGCGAAGCTGGGGCTAGTTGAGTCGGGTCGATAATTTTAAAGACAGGCCCGAGCAAGTAGCCTAATGCCAGTAATATTAGTATGTCAGGGAAATTTGTCTTCCTGAAAAGATAATCCGCCAGGAAGCCGATAATGAGGAGAATTCCAATTAGCCCGAATACCGCTGTAGCTGTCATATCACATTTTCCGTCTGGGTTATCAGGGTTAAGCCAGGCAAAACCTGTTTGCTTTGCAGTTAAGTCGCTATTGACCTGAAATTATATACTGGAGGCGGCAAAGGACACAATAGTTTTCTCTCTCCGCAGAGCCCGTCATGAACAATGATATAGAGAAAATTCAATAGCCGCATACAGCCTGGTAGCTATCATAAAAATTGATGTGGTTAGATTTTGTTCCAATCTAACCCCTAAATACAGTTCGCCTATTGGCTAGTTTAGCCTGGATGGTGTAAGATTGACTACTAAATAAAATAAGGAAAGGGGGTGAGCATGGCTGAAGCGGAATTCTATGAAGTGGCTGCTAATGTAATATCTCAGAAAGGCACTTGTGCTGCGGGGCACAAAGTTGGTGACAAATTTATGATTGCGGATAAGACTCCTCCGGGGATGTGCGCGTGGGCGTTTTACACGCTTTTCCCTTGTATTTCAGTCCTGCAGTTTGGCGGCTCCTTCCCGTGGGAAGAGAACGGGGATAAAGCTACGGTGGCTTGTCCAGACCCGGTAAACCCGGTAGTTTTTGACTTGGAGCGTGTACGAAAATAAGTTATTATCACTTCAACTCGAAGTGGTGGTGGTCAGTGGCAAATTGTTGCCACCGGCATCAGAATAAAAGGCGGCTAGAATTCCCTACCTAATACATACAAAGCTTGACAAACCTCTGCGATTACGTATACGCTTTAGGCTTAAGTATCAATTCCCTTACCTGTTGAGCGTCTGGTTATAGTAGCAGAGTACAGGTGGTAATCGGGCAGATGAAAACAGGACAGTGCTATGAAATACTCTATGATATAGCACAGAAACTCAACTCCAATCTGGCATCTCAAGATGTGCTTCGAACTATTGTGGATAGCATTCGTGATGCCGCGGATGCTAAAGGATGCTCTTTGATGTTGCTCACCCCGGACCGTCAAGAGCTAATACATAGTGTGGCTTGTGGTCTGAGTAATTGGTATGTGCGGAAAGGACCGGTAAGAGTAGATGCTGCCATAGCTCAGGCTCTTGATGGTAAACCGGTGGCAATCCTTGATGCTACGACTGACCCGCTAGTTCAATATAAGGACCAGGCGAAGAAAGAGGGTGTGATATCTTTGCTTTCCTTGCCTCTTACGCGACGTGGTCAGGTCATTGGAATTGTGCGTATTTATACTTCAGTGCCGCGTCGATTCTCCAGGCATGAAATAGATTTCTTTGGCGCTCTGGCTAATCTCGGAGCTGTTGCTTTGGAGAGGGCGGAGTTGCTGGAGGAAGAGAAAAAACAGTTCCTTCGCTTTGTCAGCATCGCCGCTCATGATTTGAAAGCTCCTCTTGCTGCTATACAAAGCTTCTTAGGCGTGTTGCTCGGCGGTTTTGCCGGCGAGTTGAATGAGAAGCAAAAACATATGATGCAGAGAGCTAGCGAGAGGATTAATGAACTTCTCAATCTTATAAGCAATTTACTTGATATTCCTCGCATTGAGACAGGTCAATTAGTCCATGAAATGAAGGAGGTATCGCTTGCCGAAGTTATAGATAGCTTTGTTGAAGAGGCTTCCAATCTGGCAGAGAATAAGGGGCTAAAATTCTCGGTGCATATACCGCCTGATCTACCTTGTGTCTATGGTGCTCCTACTAGGTTGCAACAGGTGATAACTAATCTAATAAATAATTCAATTAATTATACCGATGAAGGTGAGGTGGTTATGAGGGTGATGGAGACGGACAGCGAAATTTTGGTGGAAGTAGCTGATACCGGTTGTGGTATCTCTCCTGATGATATGCCAAGGGTATTTGAAGATTTCTTTCGGGGTAGCAATGTTGGGCCTAAAGGGACAGGCTTGGGTTTATCTATATCGAGGAGAATCGTGGAAGCTCATGGCGGCAAAATATGGGCTGAGAGTCCCTGTGCTGAGACCGGCAGAGGCAGCAAATTTTGCTTTATGCTTCCCAAAAAGGCGAAGGTGACTGCGTAATTATTGCCAGTATACCCAGTTGTAGAGCTTTGCTTTTTAATATAGATTGTTGTAATGCTATTTGGTATAATTTCGCAACGTAAATGAGATGATAGCCAAGAAAATTCTGGTAGTTGATGATGACCCTGATATTCTAGATGCAATAAGCATGATTTTAGAGACTCAGGGTTATGCGTTGGTATTTGCCCATGACGGTATGGAGTGTCTTGATAAGCTCGCTTCGGAAAAACCGGATTTGCTGATACTTGATCTTTTGATGCCCAAGATTGATGGTTTTGCTGTATATAAGGAACTCCAGTCTCCGAAGTGGTTTAAATATCGTGATATGCCAGTCCTTATTTTGAGCTCGGTGCGGGAAGAGGCCAGCCGGCGCCGCTATGAGCTTGAGACGGGTCAAGCGCTTAAACCAGATGAGTATATAGAGAAACCGATATTGCCCGGGGTTTTATTGGACCGTGTTGAAAAGCTGCTTAAACGGAGGCAATGAGCCTAGATCGTAGTCAAATTCTTTGAGGAGGTGACAGGATAGTGAAAAGCAAAGCCAAGATTCTTCTTGTTGATGATGACAAGGATTTTGTGGAGGCAACTAAGCTTGTCTTAGAGAGTAAGCCTTATGAAGTGATATTTGCTTACAATGGAGATGAAGGGTTGGCAAAGGCAAGAGAAGAGAAGCCAGATTTAATCATCTTGGATATAATAATGCCAGTCAAAGACGGGTTTGGTGCTGCAGAACAGCTTAAGAAAGACCCTGATCTTAAGGAGATACCTGTTATAATGCTGACAAGCTTCTCAGAGAAACGTGGTGAGACTTCCCTGAGTGTCAGTCAAGGACTCACTCTGGAGGCTGAGGATTATGTGGACAAGCCCGTATCTCCTCAGGATTTGCTGGAAAGGGTGGAGCGGTTACTCAAAAAGTAGCTGCGTTATTCTGGGCGTATTTCTTTTTGCAGTGGCGGTTCTTCTTTGCCGACTAATTTGTTTTGCAGGTCTATTAGCCTTCTGGCGATGACTCTTACCAGACTTTTCATTATCTCGTAGCCAGGCGAATGGTTGGAATCCATAAGCTCGTTAAGCTCATTTCCTGATACCGATATAACAGTTGAGCGCTTGATGCAGAGCGCCGACATGTTGCGGGAATGGGGAACTACTAGAGACGACCAGCCGAATACATCTCCTCTGGTGACGGTATCAACAGGAACCTGGATCGTTTCCTTAGTCCCCTCCTTGCGTGATGTAACCAGTAGGCTTATTTCTCCTTCCTCCAGAACGTAGAAATATTTTGATGATGCGCCTTCGCGGAATATGAAATCGCCTGCGCTATAGGTGTTCCTGCGCCATGAGGGCAGGTCAGCTACTTTCTGAAGGTCTTCATCGTTAAGTCCGACGAAGACCTCACACCGCTTTAGTAATTGTAGAGGCTTCATTAGGATATTCCTTTGATGTAATTAAAGATAAAACGATATTCTAAGCTCATTATATCTAGCGGAGGAGGTAAGGTAAAGCGAAATAGGTCGCATTAATAGCAGACAGAGAGTTTGATGGCCGTAGAAAACTATAATGGAGACATGTTTTATTGGTGCGATCTGTTTTGTCCGGGCAGCAGACCGTGGTTGTTTTTGGTCTCATGGTGCGGTTTCCTTTGACACATTCTTTAAGATGTAGTAAACTCATGCGTTAGACTTCTGGGCAAGGGGCAAGCATCTGTTGTAGAGTGGTATGGGCTGTTTTGGTTAGTGGTTTGAAGCTCCCCATCTGTTTTGCTGTAGATTGAGCGTGACTGAAAACCTGAGAGGGGTTGAGGTTGCGATTTTTTAGTGACTGGCCTTGCGTGGCAGCTTAGACTAGAGAAGAGGTGAATTTGGAGGCAATCACTATCACGCTCAACGGGCGAGAGATAAGCGGTCAGCCTGGTATGACCATCTTGGAACTTGCTCGAGAGTCTGGCGTGGATATTCCCACGCTCTGTCATCATCCCCACCTTGAGCCGATTGGTGCCTGCCGTATTTGCATAGTGGAAGATGATCGGTCTGGAGCGCTGATGGCATCCTGTGTTACCCCCATAGCACCGGGTATGGTTATCAATACTGAATCCCCGAGAGTACAGGAACGCCGAAGAACTCTAATTAAACTTATGCTGGCTAGCCATCCTGATTCCTGTCTGGTATGTGATAAAGGCAATCGTTGCCAATTGCGTAAGGTCGCCTCGGACATAGGCGTGGGATTTGTGGAGTTCCAGAGGATACCTCAATTGGCTGTTATCGAGGAAGTGAACCCATTTATTGAGAGGGATTTGAGCAAATGTATCCTTTGTGCCAAATGTATCAGGGCGTGCCAGGAGTTGGTCGGCGAAGGTGCTATTGACTACTTTGGCCGGGGGTTTGCCTCCAAGCCTGCGACGCTTGGCGATCTGCCGTTAGAGAATTCCGAATGCACTTTCTGTGGAACATGTGTGGCATTATGTCCCACCGG
>CAZUEB010000037.1:8767-10284 GCA_964619115.1 uncultured Dehalococcoidales bacterium | reverse complement strand
GCTTCTCGTAGAAGCCACGGCGGCGGGTTTCGCTGATGACGCCTGCTTGCTGCACCTTCTTAGTGAACCGCCGTAGCAAGCTCTCAAAGCTTTCCCCCTGTGACAGTCTTACTTCAGGCACATGAAATCACTTCCTTCCTAAACCAATTGAAATACCTGCCCAACACAGGTAATCGGCAAAGATAAATTTTAACCCTTCTCCTTCGTAGTGTCAAGATGAGCATGTTTTTATGGATAAAGGGCTGGCATTTCACGGTAACTAGGCATATAATTAGTGGCATAGAAATTAGATTAAGAGGAGGTGGCGATGGCTGTTTACCTGATGCTGACGACACTCACCGGTGAAGGCAGAAAGAAAATGGAGGAGTACCCTGAGTGGCTTAAGGAGCTTAATAAGGAAGTGGAGTATATGGGAGTTAAAATACTGGCTCAGTATGGGCTTCTGGGGCAGTATGATTTTGTCAACATCGTCGAGGCACCGAGCGATGAGGTTGCCGCTAAGCTGGCGATACATTTGAGTGCCCGGGGCGGACTTCAGACTTTAACCCTGACTGCCATACCGCTGGATAAGCTAATATCAATTATGCAAAAGAAGCCGGAACCATTTTAACAAGTTAATTGGAATCGCTAATCCGTTTTTTTGCTTGTTGTCGACTGTGTGGTCTGGGGGAGCTTTTTTCGGATTGACCTTTGAAGGCTAGAAATATCGAAAGGAGAAATCATAATGACCAAGAGCAAAGCTGTGTTACTGGATGTGCATGATAAAATAGCTATCATCACCTTAAATCGACCTGAAGTCAGGAATGCCTTTAATGCTAACCTACTCGCGGGTCTCAAAGCAGCTGGGGAAGATATACTTACTCAGCCCGAAATAAGGGTAGCTATACTCACCGGTGCCGGAGACCGCGCTTTCTGCGCCGGGCTGGACCTCAAGGCAACCATGGCTGGTGAAGATATTTTGCCCCCACATACTGCCCGTTCTGAGTTTGAGGCTCTTCAGATGGGTGGTCAGGTCTATACCATGATTGAGAATCTTCCTGTGCCGGTCATAGCTGCGATTAACGGCTACTGCTTGGGTATCGGTTTTGAGATGTCGCTGGTTTGCGATATGAGGCTTGCTTCGGAGGCGGCTATATTCAGCATACCTGAAGTGCAGTTGGGCACCATTCCTGATTTCGGCGGCACCCAGCGATTGATCAGGCTTGTTGGCCCCGGCAAAGCCAAGGAGCTTATATTTACTGGACGCAGGATAGATGCTGCCGAGGCTTTAAGGATAGGGCTGGTCCAGCATGTCTATCCTCTGGATAAGCTCATGGAGGAGGCCAATAAGCTGGCTCAGGAAATATCCGCCATTGCCCCACCGTTGATTCAGGGCGCCAAGAAAGCCATCAACGTGGCTATGTCTTATCCTCTGGATATAGGCTTGAGCTACGAGAACATGCTGGCAGTTATCACTCGCCAGGACCTAAAGTCGGGCTCCGCTTCGCTGCTGGAAAAATCCAAATCGTAGCCTGAAA
>CAZUEB010000037.1:7047-8667 GCA_964619115.1 uncultured Dehalococcoidales bacterium | reverse complement strand
CCTGTTTGCTTGTACATCTCGATAATGCGTTTCTGGAACCTCTCTGTCTGGCGTAATCCCTCTTGTAACAGTTGCCTCGCCTGGTCGCCGGTGATAACCCCGTAATGCTCGGAGGCGAATATTTCAACTTCGAGTCTAGCCAGCCTTTCCATTGATTGCTGATACATGCCGAAGTTATATTGCGGTCCGGGGTAGAATACTGTTTCTGCATCGTCCGTTGGCGGCGGCACAGCATCCGATGGAAACAGAGCTTTCAGCTCCGGGACATATAGGGCAATGGAGCACCGGGTGTGCCCCGGCACTTCCATGATTTGCACTTCTATGTCGTCGCCAAGGTCTATGACATCGTTTTCTTTGACGATACGGTCGACGTGAATTCCATTGAACTCTAAATTTAGCTTATCGTATTCACTTTGCAGACCTAGCCTGTCAATAGCGTACTTATTCGTAGCAGCGATGAAATTCACCGCCTTCTCCCTGGAGAAAATCTTTTCAGCATATGCCGAGGCCAGTATCTGTATATGCGGGAATTTACTTTTCAGGTAAGGCACAGCACCGCAGTGGTCGAAATGTGAGTGGGAAATAACCAGATATTTAAGCTTTTTGGGCTCGAAATCCATTTCTGAGAACTGTGCTTCCAGTGATGGCACTATCCAGCTCATCCCGCCGCCGATGATCATAGATTCCTTGCCCTTAAGCAAGTACAGGCAGTTTTCCCTGGCGCCCAGAAAATCCAGCCTGTCGGTGACTTTTCCCGGCTCTTTAATCCACATGTCGATTAATTGTCTTTCATTATGAAGTTCGTTAGTTGGTTGCCTGGGCCCTTACTCGAACTCTTTCTTCGATAATGCCGTAAAGGCTATGGCTGCTATCCCCAGCGGCCACGAGGCAAAGAATGCAGCTATGGAGCCGGTCAAGGCTAATCCCCATTTCTTCCTTTGCAGTGCGTAAATGCCGCCTATTATGGCCAGTATATCGGCGATGATAGCAAATATGGCAAATATAACCACTGTTGTTAATATCAGGGTTTCAGGAATTCCCATTGACGGGTCAATGTCTCTCGCAGCTCCTAAAACTAAAATTCCGAAAAAGGCTAAGGTGACTCCGAAAAAGGACAGGGCACCTGCCACAATGTCCAGAATCCCGGCAACCGTGGGCATCCATGTCTTTTCCATTTTTTATTACCTCCTTTATCCTGAAGTGGCTCGAAGCGGACAGCCCCGGTTTTCAGGTTATTCAAACTCGTTTTTAGACAGTGCTGTGAACACTATAGCTGCTATTCCGAGGGGGGCTGAGCAGAAGAACGCCGCTATGGCTCCGGCAAGCGCCATTGCCCATTTCTTTCTTCGCAGTGCGTAAATGCCGCCTACTATAGCTAATATGCTGGTGATAAGCGCAAATATAGCCAGTGTTGTCAGAACCGAGGCCGTGATGGCGATAGGAAGTTGCTCGAGGCAGGTTATGTCACCACGACTGAAAATAGCCAGAGCGGCAAAAAATAGCGCCATAACTAAAATCACGATTACGCGAAATGAGCCAGCAACTATGCTTATAATCCCTGCTGTCGTTGCCATCCATGTCTTGTTGTCTGCCATTTATTACCTCCTTAGTTTAATTATT
>CAZUEB010000037.1:0-6947 GCA_964619115.1 uncultured Dehalococcoidales bacterium | reverse complement strand
CGTTGCCATCCATGTCTTGTTGTCTGCCATTTATTACCTCCTTAGTTTAATTATTTTACTTGCGGTTGGTGTTCCCGATTTCTACTACTACTATTTACCACAAGTGACCTGGAATGTCCAGCGGTCAGCCTCTCCAGCCATGCTGAATTTTCCCCTCCTGTCATTCTGAGCCTGTCGAAGAATCTCATCAGATGTTTTTCCTCCTTGTCATTCTTATCCCTCCTCCCGCACATTCTGAGCCTGTCGAAGGAACATCCTTTGCCCTCCCCCCGCTCATCCTGAGCTTGTCGAAGGATCATCTTGTGCCCTTTCCCCGCTGTCATTCTGAGTCCTTCGTTAATGCCATTCTGAAGGAGCAAAGCGACTGAAGAATCTCCACTCAGGATAAACTCCGCGAAGAATCTGTGTCGTCCTTCCGGTTATTCTGACACCCTTCCTCCGCTCATCCTGAGCTTGTCGAAGGATCATCTTGTGCCCTTTCCCCATTGTCATTCTGAGCGCAGCGAAGAATCCCATTTCATGTATCTAATTTGACGTGTATCAGTCCGTTGAGCTAACCTAGCTCAAACAAATGGATATACCATCAACTCCGCTGCTCAAAGCTCTAACCGAAGCCGGCGCTGGCTCCAGGAGGCGGATGGCAGATGCCATAAAAAACGGCGGGGTGAAAGTAAATGGTGAACCTGTTGAAGACTTCCGCCATCCGGTAAACCCGGAGACCGACCGAGTCTCGGTTTATGGCAAAGCGGTTGACCTCAAGCCGAGGCGCACGGTTTACCTGATGGTCAATAAGCCGGTGGGCATCATCACCACTACCAGCGATGAGCGGGGTCGCAGTACGGTTCTGGACATTCTGCCTGAGAAGTACCGCCACCTGAGATTATATCCTGTGGGACGGCTGGATAAGGACAGCACCGGGCTTTTGCTTTTGACCAATGACGGTGAGCTTACCTATAAACTCACGCACCCCAAATTCGAACATGAGAAAGAATACCTGATTCAAATAGACGGCAGGCTCAAGCCGGACGAAAAAACAAAGCTGGAAAGAGGCTTTGAGCTTGAGGAAGGTATGACATATCCCGTCGTTGTTAAAGAAGTCAAAGCACAACCGCCGTTCAACTACAGTATTACCATGCACGAGGGCAGGAAGCGACAGGTACGCCGCATGCTGGCAAGCCTCGGTTACCATATACCGGCACTAAAACGCGTCAGGATGGGAAACCTGCATCTGGGCAACCTCAAGGAGGGCGCCACCCGCGAGTTGACCCCTGAAGAAGTCCGTGCCCTTTTAGCTCCTAAGCCACCCAAATCCGCAAGCCAAAACAGAAAATAGCCAACCGCTGTCTATCTTAGCTGGAAACCGTCCCCTAATCTGGTCGAGATTAGCATCTCATCTAAACGAAAAGGGTCCCATTTACGTTCTTATATATGAAAGAAGGCAGAGAACGAGATAGTTATGCAGGCTTATTTGACAGGCGAAAACCGGGAGGGAATACGGATATGGAACATGTATTAGCGTGTCCGAAATGTAACACACCAAACAGGCTTGGTGAGCCGTTATGTGTGTCTTGCGGTCAGAACCTGGCACATAGATGCTCTCGTTGTCAGTTGGATATCGACCCGGGCATAGCTTACTGTCCCTACTGTGGTGAGGTATTATCGGTGTGGTCGACCGGGCAAAATCAGGCAAACGATGAACCATCCGAAAAGCCGGATTTCGTCCTGGAACTTAGTTGACCTGGTGTACATCCGCGTCTCCGCACAATTTCACAATCGTAAAACCACCCACTAACAAACTGTATCCCTATCAATATTTACATCTAACCACTTTACCCGCGTAGCTTTTGGACGTTAAATGAAACCGTTGCCCTGAATCTCGCCCATCATATATAATTGGGGCACGCCAGCGTAGCTCAGTGGTAGAGCAGCGGTTTCGTAAACCGCCGGTCGTCAGTTCGACTCTGACCGCTGGCTGAATCTAAATCAGTGACTTGACTGCTCCGACAGCGCAGACTAGAATAGCTTCGCAGCACCAGCACAACAAGGAGGAGAGGAAGGGTATCATGAGACGCACCCAGGATAAAGATGCCGGAGCCACCCGAGAGAGTGAGCCCCCACCACAAGATGTCACGACTACCCAACAAGACAAAGAGAGGTGTGAAAACTCTACGGCAAAGGTAGACCGTCAGCAAAAATGCCTTGCCGTAGCAACCTTCGTATTAGCCATTGCCACAGTAATTATGGCAGGCTTTACGGCATGGAGCGCTTGCCAGACTAAACGAATGGCCGACCAGACAGGCAGAATGGTAGAACTTACACAAGAAGCTCTTGAAACAAACCTTCTGCAAGCGCGAATTCAGTACCTCAAGGGCAAACTAGCCATATACAGAGAGCAGTACGTGCCTCGGCTGTACAACCTGCTATATAAATTGGAGTCTAATATAGCTTTCGCGACCAGTGACAATGTGTGCAATGCACTGCGTGAAGACAAAAGGCTTTTTTGCAAAAGTTACTATATATTTAAGAATGATTGTGGTATAGCCGAGCAATTATGCGGTGAAATATTGACAGACCTTCAGACAAAGAACTTTCCCGCCGCAACGGAAAAGCTCACCAAATTAGAAAACAAATTCGCTGAACTTGACAAGAAATACAGCGACGCGCTTGATGCCTATCCGAAGTCTGAGTAAACTAACCGCCTTCAAAGCCACGGTGACAGCCGTTAAGAAACAATCCTTTTCCTTCACAGGGGAGTCAAACGAAATAGGCTGCCTTAAGCAAAACGCCAACATGTTGAGCATTGTTTGTGGACAGCTATCGATAAAGCGATAATACTGCGAAGGCCGGCACCACGCATCAAGGGAAAGGCTGCCTGAATAAGCATTTAACCCTATAAGACTCAACCCGTCTCCTGCAAAATCTCCGCATCTTTTCACATTTAGCAAACTCGTCCTGAGTGTACTCTATGACGTTCTTTTTGTTGAAATCATCAAAGACGTTGGCAGAAAACCCTAACTTTTTAGTTTCTTTTCCAGATAGCTTGGGCAACAGTACAATAGTTTTGTTGTAAAAACCTGGGACATTTCTGTACAGAAGCAGCTCAGTGTAAACACCCGACAGCTCCTTGTACGATACCAGCAGTGCCAGTATTAAGTCTGCTTCACTTGCCTGTAGTTCCTCGGCTTCAATATCTGTGAGAGCAGTAAATCTTCTGTCTATTTGTTTTATCTCTTCACTCGTGATAGCTTTATTGTTAGGGTTGGAGCTCATTAGATCGTCCCGTAGTTCAATTCGCTTGTCGTAGAATTCCTGCGGGGCATTCTTCCCAGGTCCCCAGCACAATATTAATACTGGAGTTTTAGCCAGTTTCTCAAAATACGGAGTGAACCTCAGCTCCCAATTTTTGTATTGCTCGGCCCAGTCTCCTGCCAGCCCGTTACTCGCCACTCGATGTTATCAGCCCTTCTATCTTCTTGTAGAATTCTCGCCCAGTATCGGTTATATGGAGTTCCTCACCTTTTTCGTAAATTAATCCTGCTTTCAGGAGGCGAGCTAGCATCATCCAGCCTGTCGCTGAATCGATATTTTGCTCGATGTCAGACAGTCTTATTGAATTTCTGTGGAAAAAGGCATCAAGGATGAAAACTGCCGGCTTATCGACTAATGCATCGCTAATGTCTCCGAGCTTTTCACTTTGTATCAAACCGTGCAAATCCTGCAGTTGACTAACTTGTGTACGAAGATAGTCGTTCTTTGCCTCTAGGTTCTGAATTTCCCAAGTCAATCTTTCGATTTGTTCTTCTTTAAATATTTCCGTAGCTGATGTAAATATTTCTGTTCCTATTCCTAGGTAATTCGTGGCTGGTAATGTTTCAGCCCTTCGTTCCCCGTCTTCTTCAGATCTGGTTGGTTCATGTAGAGTAGAATAAACAGATTCAAGTATTTCAATAGTCTCTCTTGTGGGAACTGGTTCATAGAGAGGAGGCCTCCTTGTTCCTTCCATTTCCACAGTCTCGACATTTATTACATTTTGATTCCGTTTCCTATCTATCATTTTAATTCTCCCTCAAGGAAAACTCGGCAATCCTGTAGACATTTTCTTTGCTCCAAGCTTCAACGGCGCGAACGAAAGTCGATATTTTGGCCCTCTCTGTCTGTTGGTCTTGGTACATGTCTATATCAAACATGACTCCCATATCAGGCAATTTGTCGGGCTTGCTAGGCTTACGGATCCTCCTAACTGGCCTAACGCTAAGTCTCACCTTGAGTTTCGAATCGTATAGGTCAACATTTACATTGGCACTGCGTAAATTCAGGCCGGCCTCATTAAGCAAAGTCCTGAATGAATCTGGCACCAGATTGCCAGTTACGAGTCTCTCACATGATTCAACATCAGGTGTAGCCTGTAAGTATTGCAATCTTATCCCAAGTCGTGTGTATGACTTAACATCAATTATCTCCGAAATCTCAGTGCAAATCTTTGCTGACTGGTCACAGACCAATCTAACAGTATCCGGTGCCGAAAATGCCAGCCAAATACGGTCTACGGATACTCGAACTTCCCTCATAATGGCGTCGGGATTACGCATAATCAAGCCTTCAATCCCCACAGTCGTATCAGGAAATTGGTCTAGCCACCGGTTCACAACTTTACCAGCATCGTCCAGATAGCGCCATCCCTTAACCAGACTTGCTTGAAAGTATCCATTAGCGATGACCAAATCAATACTATCCATTAGCTTGTTTTATTCTTCCTGCTATTTGGCATATAAATTTCCCCATCCTTCAACATTTACATACTATATAGTCTTCCAACGGAAAATGCAACAATATCTTGGAATTATCACTGAATGTGGGAATGTTTGAGAGCGAATCGTCCTGCCGTGACCAAGCTATTAGCCCAATTATTCATTAGTCTGTTATCCGCGGACATCACCATAGCCTACTTCCTAACCAACATCCTCAGTCCAACCACAGCCAAAACAACCACAGCCACCGTACAAATCTGTGTACCAGCCTCATGCTAACCCTTCGGCTTCAACTCAATGCGCAGGTCGGCGTCCAGTGCCTTTGCAATCTCAGCAATTGAAGCAAGCGTGGGATTGGCATTGCCGCTCTCCAACCTTGAAATAGCAGCTTGTCCCGTCCCTATCTTGGCAGCCAACTCTTCTTGGCTCATTTTGAGTTCCGTGCGGCGTCTGATTATTGATTCAATCAACTCGAACTCCGGCCCCAGCGCCTCATACTCCTTGCGAAACTCGGGGTCAGCCAGAAACCTTTTCTTTACGTCTTTATATGACCTTAGCTGTGCCATTTTCCATTCTCCTATGTTTTTATTCTCTTTTTTTCTATTTACGGAACGAGTGTTTGACTCATATTACTTGCCTGGACTCATAATCCTGTTTCCTCCTCATCGCCCTCTCAATCTCTCGCCGTGGTGTTTCCTTCGACTTCTTACTGAAAATATGGAATATTGCCAAACGCTTGCCTTCATACGGGTAGAAGAAAACTCGATAGTAACTCCCAGCATGCAAAATCTTCAGCTCAAATAGGTCATACCCCTCAAGCTTGGTTATATAGTCCTTTAAATTGCTTAGCCCGAACTTCTCCAGTAAATCCAACCACCTGAAGATCTTAACCCCAGCCTTCCTGGGAAAACGAGCTATATCATCTTCAACCGGAGACTCACCTCTCTCCGTGACATAGAACTCTACATTCCAGTCCACTGCCAACCATTATGACATATATATCATATTCTGTCAATCCTCTTTAGCCCACGCACAACGCTGGCTCCAGGGAAACCTGTGTGCGAACAGAAATGCAGGAGCCAGCACCTGTTTCCTCTACAAGTGCTGGCTCCCGGTGCAGTTAAGTCTCGAAGGTGAGGGTAAGGGCATCGGCAAGCTCTATCTTATCACCTTCATTCAATAAGAATCTGCCTTTGCCGCTGATTGGGTTGCCGTTGATTTTAGTGCCGTTGGTGCTTTTGCGGTCCTCGATATAGTAATCACCGTCTTCGCAATCGAACCTTAAGTGTTCGCGGGAAATCAGGTCTGCTTTATCAGCCTTTACCAATGACCGGAAATCATGCCGTCCCAGAGTACCTGTATTTCCCGAGATGGGTATGCAGCCACCGTCGGCTAATGCAAACTTCGGCCCCGGTCCTGTGGCAACAGGTGTGGTTTGCGGCGTTCCGTCTGCAACCCGTGTTGTTGTTGTCCATGGCAGGCGGCTTGCCCGCGTGCCCGCATGGGCTACTGCAGCGGCTGAGGCTGGTCTTTTTATAAGAAAAACTATTACACCCACGGCAGCTATAGCCAGCAAGCCAATCAACAGTATGTAGAGCAACATCGGATTGACCGCCCCGCTGTCACTGCCGGGACCCAGCGTAAAGATGCCGCTTGTTCCCGCGCTGGCAGTTCCTGACCCGCTGCTGGTGTTGTATGTGGAAACGTAGGGAGCGACCGTCACGGTGGTGCTGGCGCTCACGGTGCCATCTGTATTGGTAGCAGTAAGTGTATAGGTGGTTGTATAGGTTGGCGTCACAGTGTATGAGCCGGAGCCGGAGACTGAGCCAATCGTGGGAGAAATGGTGACCGTATTTGCATCTGTAACGTTCCAAGTCAGTACAGATGATTGTCCACACTGAATGTAGTTTGGATTAGCCGTGAACGAGCTTATTACCGGCGGACAGTCAGGCACCGCTTGGGGCTGTGCAATTACTATGACATTCGCCGATACGTAATTAGGCCATCTGCACACAGTTCCGGTGCAATAGGGCCAGCAACTGCAGCCATAGCAGCCATAATAAGGGTAGTAACAGCTCGGTGTGTACGGCGCCGGAGCAGGTGGATGAGGTGGTACAGGCGGTGGTGGCACGGGTGGCGGTGGTGGCGCTGGTGGTGGAGGAGGCGCAGGTGGAGCAGGCGGAGGAGGAGGTGGTGGTG
>CAZUEB010000036.1:0-10290 GCA_964619115.1 uncultured Dehalococcoidales bacterium | reverse complement strand
ATACTCGTTACCTCCAGGTAATTTTTGGCTTATTTTATCATGAAGGCCTCCTCTTAATAAACTTGCAATACCAGGATATCACACCCTTCGACAAGCTCAGGGTGAGCGGATAGATTACCAGTTCAGGATGAACGGATAGATTACCAGTTCAAGGTGAGCGGATAGATTACCAGTTCAGGGTGAACGGATAGACTACCAGTTCAAGGTGAACGGATAGATTACAGTTCAAGGTGAGCGGATAGATTACCAGTTCAGGGTGAACGGATAGATGACCCGCTCATGGTGAGCCTGTCGAACCATGGCGGGACTTATGAAGGCAGTCACGCCCTTCAATTGGCTCGGCGCATTCTCCAAAGGTCAATCCATAAATATTTGATGAAGTTCTGCCCGCGATATACAATAACCCGTTATAATTACGGTGAGTTATGGAAAGGAGAAAGCAATGAAGGATGTATATCTCGAATTAAATTCAATAATCGATTATTTTTACAACACACACAAATACCTGGATAACGAAATCACTTCCAAAAGACCAGGCGTTGATAAATGGACTCTAAAGGAAATAATGGGGCACTTAATCGATTCCGCATCCAACAATCATCAACGATTCGTTAGATTACAGATCACAGATGAACTGATATTTCCCGGGTATGGAAAGGATAATTCAAAATGGCTTGAGATTGAAAAATATAATGAGTTGAACTTCTCCGACATAATTCTGCTCTGGAAGCAATATAACATCTTAATCGGCAACATAATCAAAGAAGTAGATGAAACCAAATTGGGGAATTATTGGAGGAAACCGGACGGAGATAAAATTACGTTAAAAGATTTGATGATAGATTATGCAAGACACATGAAAGAGCATGTAAGGCATTTTGAAGAAACGCTCAAAAAAATTAAACGATAGCCTTTGCCGATACCACACCTAAAGGATTATAATACCACTTCATGCCATAGGCTGGAATTGATGGCCAATCAAGCAGAATACTGGAGCATACATGAAAATACTACGTCAAACCAAATATAAGCCCGCCAGGGTTCTCGGTGGTTACACTGACCGGATACTGAGAGTCGACCTGGGCAAGCAAGAGATCACCATTCAGGAGCTACCGCCTGATTTCAAGAACAAGTACGTAGGCGGGCGCGGCTATGCACTCAAGCTGATTTGGGATGGCACAACTCGAGAAACACATTATGATAGCCCTGAGAATATTCTGGTAATGTCCAGCGGGCCGCTTGGGAACGAGCCGGCATTTCCGGGGACAGGCAAATTCATAGTCGGCACCATTTCACCCCTGACGGATACATTCATTGATTCCAATATCGGCGGTCATTTCGGACCGATATTGAAACGTGCCGGCTTCGATGCGCTGGCTGTGTCAGGTATATCTAAAAAAGACGTAGTTATACTGGTTGATGGCGATGCGCAGACCATCAGTATTGCCGAGGCGCCTGCCTATGATAAAGAAATCGATGATGGTGCCCTCTCCTTTGGCGAAAGATTGCTGAAAGATGTTAATAATGGAGAACTTAGCGATTCTCTTGCTGCCGTAACCGCGGGGAAAGGCGCCTGCAATGCCAGATTCGGCATTGTCAATAGCCTGTTTTTTGACGTAAGGCGGAAGCGTATACGTTCCAAGCAGGCAGGCAGGGGCGGTACGGGAACCGTAATGCGCTACAAGCGACTACGAGGCGTTGTGGCACGCTCCAGTCTGTCAGTGGTAAATGGCAACAATGCCATAGACAAGGAAGGCGTGCGCCAGGCAGGCTCAAAGCTAAAGGCGGTAGTCTCCAAATGCGATACTCAACAACTAAACCTGTCCGCATGGGGAACCACAGGTCTATCTGAATATATGGACAAATTCCACCTGTTCCCCATAAATAACTATCAGTACGGGCAGAGCCCTGAGTCCCCCAGGCTGTTTGCGCAGGTCTTCCTCGATAAATATTTCAGCAAAAAGATACCTGACGGGTGTTACTACGGATGTAATCTCGCCTGCGCTAAGGGTTCTGAAAATGTTGAGCTCACACGTGGACCAAAGGCAGGTAAAGTGGTTAACATCGATGGTCCCGAATATGAGACCGTCGGCGCCGTTTCCTGCATGGGTATTTTTGACCCCCAATTCGTCATGGAATACAACTGGTACTGCGATGAATATGGCATAGATACCATTTCTACGGGCGTAACAATCAGTTTCTTCATGGAGTGTTTCCAGCGTGGATTTTTGAATGCCGATGACGTAGGTTATGAACTGACATTCGGTAACACAGAGGCTGTGGACAGGCTGTTGCACGAAATAGCCGATGGTAGGGGCTTCGGCAAGGTTGTTGGGCAGGGTATAGCCAGAGGCAAGAAATGGGTTGCCCAGAAACACGCTTCCCGAAACGGCACTTCCGGAGACGCCGTCATGGCTGAACTAAACAAGTTCGGCATGGAAGTTAAAGGTCTGGAGTTCTCCATGTATATCACCAAAGAGTCGCTCGCCCAGCAGGGTGGCTATGGCTTCGCCCTCAAAGGACCTCAGCATGACGAAGCTTGGCTGATTTTCATTGACCAGGTTCACAAGGAACTGCCTACTTTAGAGGACAAAGCGAACGCGCTTAAATGGTTCCCCCTCATTCGCACCTGGTTCAACGCCACCGGGCTCTGCAAGCTGCCATGGATAGACGTACGGAACCCTGAGGCAGCCAGCACTGCTGAGCCCTCGAAGAACCTGCCCACGCTAGCCTATTATCTTGCCTATCTAAATGCCACCACGGGTAGCAACAAAACACTCCAGGACGTTCTGGATGATTCGGAAAGGCTGTATGTACTTCAGAAGCTAATAAACCTGCGCCACGGCAAAGGGACCAGGGCTAGCGACCAGATACCCTGGAGAGCAATAGGTCCTGCCTATTTCAATGAATATGAAGCCCGGGCTGAGTATTATGATGAATGGCTGAAGCAACAGCTCGGTGATAACAAAATTCCGGCGAGTCCAGAGCAAAGGCATGAGCTTCTCATGAAAAAAAGGGTTGAAGCCTATCAGCACCTATGCGACATCGTCTACGAAAAGAAGGGTTTTACATCCGAAGGCATACCCAAGCATGAAACAGTGGAAAAATTCGGTCTAATGGACGAACAGGCAAAGCAGATGCTAAGCCAATTAGATGTGAACAAGTAAGATGATAGCCTCAATTAAGTTCCTCGGCATGCAGCGTGTGCTAACAAATACTGATAGTATAGACATGCCTATCAATGGAAATACGATGGTGAGCGATGCCCTTCAATATGTCAGGCGGCAGTACCCCACCCTTCCCTTAGAAGAAAGGATGATACTCATAACCGTTAACCACGAGGCAGCCTCTCCGGACAGGATACTCAAGGACAAGGACACTATCTCATTTCTGCCTCTTATAGCCGGCGGCTGACCGTTTAGATATCCCGAATTACTATGACTTTATTAATTCATTCGAGGAGGTAAATCAACATGATAGTTGTAGCTGCGAAGCTAAAAGCAGTCGAAGGCAAAGGAGATGAGCTTGAGCAGGCATTCCGGAATCTTGCGCCCAAAGTCCTTAAAGACCCTGGAACAATAAGCTACGTTATCCACCGCGGCACCAATGCCCCGAATGACTTCCTTGTCTATGAGAAATATGAGAGCATGGAAGCCTTGAAGCTTCACGGCTCAACAGAGCACTTCAAGGAGTTTTCCAGGGCTATCGCGCCTCTCCTGGATGGACGCCCCGAGGTTGGCATATACAACGAGCTGGCATAAAGCGCAATTATAACACCTGCCCTTCTATCTGTGTTCCAGACAGGTGAGACGTCTAACCTTCAGGCTATGGACATGACAAGAAAAACCAGGCACCAATCGGCCCTGATAGAGAAACTTGCGACTAATATTAACGGGCAGACCATCACATATACAGTTAAGCGAAGCCTCAGGGCAAGGCGTGTCCGGCTCGAGATTAGACCTCAAACGGGGCTTTCGGTAATTGTCCCTCGTTCTTACAACATCGGGCAACTCTCTGGACTTTTAGAATCTAAAGCACGATGGATATCAAGAAATCTGGCAAGATTTAGCCATTTACAATCGCTTCCAGCTAAAAAAGAGCTCAGTTGTGGCGATACCGTCCCGTATCTCGGCCGAGACCTGGAGCTGGTCAAACGGCAAAACCAGGATGGCGTAGATGATGTTACTCTAGAAGGAAATATGCTGGCAGTCAGTCCCGTATTATTCAATAACGGTATTCTGGAGTTGGCTCTGGAGAGGTGGTATCGGACAGAGGCTGCCAGGCTGATAAACGAGAGAACAGATAAACTGAGCTCTGATATGGGCATCAGCTACAAACGGATTGTCATAAGAGGGCAAAAGACCCGTTGGGGCAGCTGCTCCCGTAAGAAAAACCTTAGCTTTAACTGGAAACTAATAATGGCTCCACAACCTGTGCTCGATTATGTCATCATCCATGAGCTCATTCATCTAAAGGAGATGAATCATTCAAAGAAGTTCTGGGAACTGGTAGCTCAATACTGTCCCGGATGGCGAGAGCACAAGAAGTGGCTCAAGCAACACGAGGCTGACCTTCATGGCAGACTCCGTGCCTAGAACAGGAAGGAATTGCTAAACGAACAGGCTCCGAGGTCATCGGAGCCTGTTTCATTTGACCGAAGGGGCATTTAGCTGGTGAGAATCTTAACTGCCTCTTTCCTGTAGGCTTCCATGAGATAGGGTATGCCAGTGACTTTGGCACATTCTTCAGTAAGGGACATTAGCTCATTACGGGTAATTGCGGACACGTTGAAGCATCTGGTGCCGGCCATCAACTGCTGTAAGCCCACCCTGATTTTGTCAGCGTAGCTGTAGATGCCAACAGCGCCCAGGGGAATGTTCTTCATCTCATTGGCACCCACTATGTCTTTCACCTGTTCATAACAAACAAAAATTTCCTCGGGAGTAGAGCCGAATTGACTGACGGTATTCGGCAGCTTGCCATCCTTGAGCCACTCGGCGATGTTCTTGCCCACCATTCCCGGAATCATCAAAGCTCTGCCCATGCAGACTGCCTTGGTAAAAGGCGCACCCAGGGCGAGTGCCTTGAATACGCCGTCCTCGCTGCTGAAACCGCCGGCGAAAGCCATGTCAGGCGGTCTTTGACCTTTATCAGCCAGCATCCTGGCGAACTCATAAGCTGCCGCATGCAGATATAGGCTAGGCATACCCCACTCTTCCATCATCCTCCACGGGCTCATGCCGGTGCCGCCTGAGGAACCGTCTATGGTGAGCAGGTCGATTCTGGCGTTCGAGCCCCACTTTATAGCCATAGCCAGCTCACGCAGACTGTAGGCACCGGTCTTCAAGGTGATTCGCTTGAAGCCCAGGCCTCTCAGACGTTTAACTTCGGCATAGAAACCTTCCTCATCGATAAAACCGAGGCGGCTGTGCCTTTCAAACTCTTTAAGCGCGCCTTCTTTAAAAGCGGCCTGATTGATGGGGACTGAGGGGTCGGGGGTAATAATATAGCCGCGTTTCTGTAGCTCCAGAGCCCGCTCCAGAGAATTTACCTTAATCTCACCGCCAATGCACTTGGCGCCCTGTCCCCATTTCAATTCGATAGTCTCTATGCCGTGCTTTTTGATGATATATTCAGCAGTACCCAACCTGGTGTCTTCAACATTCATCTGCACCAGGATTTCACCAAATCCCTGGTGATAACGCCTGTATACCTCGATTCGACGGTCCATATCCGGCGCTGAAGTCACTTTGCCCTTAGCATCACGCTCCAATCGAGGGTCAATGCCACAGACGTTTTCGCCACAGACCAGCGTAACCCCACTGATGGCAGCACCAACGGCAAAATGTTCCCAGTTCTTGCGGGCTATCTCGGTAGAACCCAGAGCGCCGGTAAAAATGGGAACCTTCATCCTAACCTTCATATCCCAACCATACTCGGTCTCTGTATTCACCGCCGGGAAAATGGCAGTATCCGGATTACCGACAACACCCTCAGGTAGCCCTCTGGCTCCTAAGGCGTAGCCCTGGATGTTGAGATGTGAATAATCAACAGGATATTCCTTGTCGCCACCTGCAGTTATCTCGCCAAAAGGTCCGGGATAAATTAATTCCCGTCCGCGGAAGGTGGCCTTAAAGACTTCACAGTTCCCGGTACAGCCGTCAATGCAGCGGGAACACAGGCCACTGCCGGGAACTACGCTTCTTGAGCGATTAGCGGTCTTGGTGGCTTCATTTGAATTCGGTCTTTGTAAATTCATTATCCTTTACTCCTTCATTTTTGGTTTTTGGTTTTTTATCCTTAACTTATCTTTACCAGTATCCCTCTTTGCTTAAGGTATTTTTTGGCTTCGGGTATGGATATCTCTCCAAAGTGAAAGATGGATGCCGCCAGGACTGCCGAGGCTTTAGCTATAGCTACGGCTTCGTAAAGGTGTTCTAATTTGCCGGCACCACCAGAAGCAGTGACCGGTATCCTCACCGCTTCAGCTACGGCTTTGGTCATCTCCAAATCGTATCCCTCCTTGGTGCCATCGGCATCCTTGCTGGTAAGCAAAATCTCTCCGGCGCCCAGTTTCTCCACCTTCTTCGCCCACTCGAGTATGTCCAATCCCGTCAACTCCATGCCGCTCTTAACCACAACCTCCAATCTGGGCCGGCCGCTATTCGGTGGATTTTTAATGCCGTCGATGGCAACGACAAGCCTTTGCTTGCCGAACTTCTCAGAGGCTTCCTTTATCAGGTCGGGATTTCTGACGGCAGCAGTATTGATTGATACTTTGTTGACACCGAGGTCAAACAGCTCTTTCATATCCTTAGTGTCTCTGATACCGCCGCCTACAGCGAAGGGAATGGTAACTTTATCGGCTACTCTCTTGACCCATTCCAGTCTTGTTCCCCTGTCCTCGGCGCTGGCCATAATATCAAGAAACACCAGCTCATCCGCACCTTCCCTGCAGTAGGCTTCTGCTGCTTCTACCGGGTCGCGGGCATCTCTCATGTTGACAAACTTTATCCCTTTGACCACCCTTCCCTCCTTAACATCCAGACATGGTATAACTTTTACTGCTTTCAACTAATAACCTCCTGAAATTTCTTCAGCTTCTGATATTCCATGACAGTGCTCATGGCATAGTTTTCTGCGTCTATGCCTGCTTCCTCAACGGCGGCTACCGGATTGAGTCCACCGATAAGTATCATCCCGATTCTATTTAGTTCAACAGGTATTTCACATATCGGCTCGCTTGTGTTACCCATCACCATGAGCCCTCCCAAGCCTGCCTCTTTTAATTTAGCCACCACGTTTTCAGCTATGGGACGGCATATGGCTGGTATTTCGCGGAAATTAGCCAGCATCTTGCCGTTTCCCGTTCTGGCTACGTCTCTTACCGATGTCATCCTGGCTCTGATAAAAACCTCGGAGGGGTCCAGGGAGGAACCGCCGTAATGAATTAGTTCAACGAAGCGAAACGGCTCGTGGTTTCGAATCTGCAGTATACCGCCGAAGCGTGAGTCCGTGGGAACTCCGGCTTTAAGCATCGTACCATTTATGACGATGCTGCAAACTGTGGCTAATCCTATCTTACCCGGAGGGACGATTAGCTCTCCCAATTGCTCCCCCTCACGAGCTATAGCTACCAAATCGCTAACGCAAATCCCGGCAGCGAAGACAGGCTTCATCACCTGGATTGCCTTTACAAACTTGTTTTTGGAAAAAAGGGAGACATTAACCGGTATCGTGCCCTTGCGCTTATCCAAATCGAAATCGGTGCGAAAGGCGAGCAATTCTATCCTGGTTATGGCAAATCCGACCTTATCTCTAACCAGAGCATTACCCAGTTCCTCGACACCCAACTCGGTGATTAACCGACCATCTCGACTGACAAGCCTGGTCATCCCCCGCTCATCCATCAGCTTCAGGTGATATCTAACTGCCCTCTCACCCAGATAAACGCCGTGGTCTTCAAGCCTGCGGGCAATAACCCTGGCCCCCAATGGTTCCTGGGAATCTTTGAGTATCTTAAGTATTAGGCGTCCTTTTCTCGCAACTTCCTGTTTTTCACTACCTATCACGATATTACCTTAAAGCTGATATGTTAGGCGGTAGGCAACCGTTTGCCTATTGCACGAGTGATTATTATATAGGTGGTTGGCAGCCTTGTCAATCCCCCTGGAACAAAGCAAACGACCCGCTAATCTTGACTGTGGCTACGTCAAAAAGTAATATTAGTGAGACTAAGCCATTTACCATCAGGTAAAGAGGTAAAATGTCAGCTCTGAAAGGTATAAAAGTTTTAGACCTCACTCATTTAGTTCCCGGCGCTTTGTGCACTATGATTTTGGGAGACCTGGGAGCTGACGTTATTAAAGTGGGGGCACCGCCCGGTGCTGGTGGTCGGGGTGCCGGGTTGAGCACGCTGCTGTCAGGTGACGAAGAGGAAAAGCAAGCTGCTTTTGACGCATTAAACCGAAATAAAAGGAGCATGGGGCTGAACCTCAGGTCTGACAAAGGGCGTGAGATATTCTACAAACTGGCGCAGTCTGCTGATGTTATAATCGAAGGTTTCAGGCCAGGCGTGGTTAAACGCCTGGGTGTGGGCTATGAAAAGATAAAGGAGATTAATTCCGGAGTTATTTATTGTTCACTCAGCGGCTATGGGCAGGATGGTCCCTATAGCAGTATATCCGGCCACGATGTCAACTATATATCGATAACAGGCGCACTCAATATCATCGGCCCTTCAGACCAACCACCGTCTGTCCCACTAAATTTGCTGGCTGACTTCGCCGGGGCATCTTTGCATAGTGTTATAGGCATACTGGCAGCTCTCGTGGCTAGAGGCAAAACAGGTAAAGGGCAATACGTGGATATAGCCTATGCGGATGGGGTAATAACTCTACTGACCTGGTTTATTAGCAATTACTTTGGCCGGGGTGTTACATTCAAAAGAGGTGAAACCTGGCTTCACGGTGCTTACCCATATTACTGTGTGTACGAAGCTAAGGATGGCAAATACGTCAGCATCGGCTGTGTTGAGCCATGGTTCTGGGAAAATCTATGCCGCGCCCTAGGCAAAGAGGAATATATTCCTTTCTGTATCTCGCCAGAGCATTTTCTCCACAAACCAGAAGGCGAGAAATGGAAAGAAATCTCTTCCTACTTGAAGCAGGTGTTCTTGACCAGGACCAGGGATGAATGGTTTGACTTTCTCGTTGAAAAAGATGTACCTGTGGGCAAGGTCTACACCTTTGATGAAGTTTTTAATGACCCGCAAGTGCTTCACCGTCAAATGGTTTTAGAGATAGACCATCCGACATTGGGCAAGGTAAAGCATCCGGGCATTGCCATCAAGCTATCCGAAACTCCCGGCAAGGTCAGGAGCCTGGCTCCTATATTCGGCGAGCATACCGGGGCAATATTGCATGATTTAGGTTATAATAAGTCACAAATCGATAAGTTGCGTCAATCTAACATAATAGGCTAAAATTCTAGCCAGAGGGGGTGAAATTATGCCAGCCAAGGCCTTTGTGCTAATTGAGACAGAAGTAGGTAGAACCAAAGATGTGGTAGCAACTCTTCAGGCTCAAAAAGTCAAGGAGATCAGAACGGTTGACCTGGTAACCGGCCCTTACGACGTTATCGCTGTTGTTGAACATGATGACTTCAATGCCGTTGGCAGCCTGGTCACTGAGAAGATCCATCCTATACCGGGCATAAAGAGAACGGTTACCTGCCTGTCAATCCGCGTATCATAGCAGCCGTCTTAAACTGATGGAATGTATTTTTTGCCGGATTGTTGCCGGGGAAATACCTGCTGATATTGTTTATCAGGATAAAGAGTTCGTAGCTTTCCGGGATATCCATCCCCAGGCGCCTACACATATTCTCATCATCCCTAAATCTCATATCGCCTCAATGACAGACCTCATCGGCAAACACCAGGCGCTAATAGGTCGACTCATCTTATTAGCTAAGAAGTTGGCTGAGAAAGAAGGCATCTCGACCAGCGGTTACAGATTGTCAGTAAGTACTGGCACTGATGGCGGCCAGCTTGTGCCTCATTTACACTTCCACCTCCTCGGCGGCCGCAAGCTTGATGACATGCTAGGCTAAGATTCTAATCGCCGCTGGCAAGAGATTTCAGTGTCAGCACCACCTCTTCTATAGCTTCATCCGGTGTGGAGGCACCGGCGGTTACGCCTATATACTGCTTCCCCAAAAGCCAATCCCCTTTTATCTCAGCGGCGGTTTCTATTAGATGAGTCTCAACAATAGGCGAGCATACTTCAG
>CAZUEB010000035.1:0-10385 GCA_964619115.1 uncultured Dehalococcoidales bacterium | reverse complement strand
GGGTGAACTCCAGTGCGTTGGGGCAACTACTTTAGACGAGTATAGAAAGCATATTGAGAAAGACAAGGCGCTGGAGAGGCGGTTACAGCCCGTGTTTCTCAGTGAGCCGAGCGTTGAGGCGACTATAGAGATGTTGCGTGGCTTGCGCCCCAGGTACGAGGCCCATCACAAGATAAAAATAGATGACTCTGCCCTGGAGGCTGCTGTAAAGCTTAGCCAGCGTTATATCTCGGACAGATTTCTCCCGGATAAGGCGATTGACCTTATTGATGAGGCGGCAAGCAAGCTGCGCATTGATATGGAAAGCAAACCACCGGATATCAAAGAGCTAGATGCCAAGATAAAAAACCTGCAAGATGAAGAGGAGGCAGCTTCTCAGCGGAATGATTATCAGCAAGCTGCTGAGTTAAGGGCACAAAGGTTGCAGCTTGAACCTGAGCGTGATAGCAAGGAAGCCGAGTGGCGCAAGGAGAAAAAAATCGATAGTGTTGTGGATGAGGAAACTATCGCCGGGCTGGTTTCTAAATGGACGGGCATCCCCGTGTCTCGGATGCTGGAAGGTGAGGCTGAGAAGTTGCTTCATATGGAGGAGAGGCTTCACGAGAGGATAGTGAATCAGGAAGAGGCAGTTTCAGCCATATCCGAGGCTATCAGGCGGGGAAGAGCCGGGCTCAAAGACCCCAAGCGGCCTATAGGCAGCTTCATATTCTTGGGTCCTACAGGTGTTGGTAAGACCGAGTTAGCCAGAGCTCTGGCTCAATTCCTTTTCGATGACGAAGATGCCATGATAAGGCTTGACATGTCTGAGTTTATGGAGAAACATACCGTATCTCGGCTAATCGGCGCACCGCCGGGATATGTTGGTTATGAAGAGGCGGGACAGCTAACTGAGGCGGTGCGAAGGCGTCCGTTTAGGGTGATTCTTTTTGATGAGATTGAGAAGGCGCATCCTGATGTCTTTAACATCCTGCTCCAGATACTGGAGGATGGCAGGCTGACTGATGGTCATGGCAGGACAGTCAATTTCAGGGAAACAGTGGTGATAATGACCAGCAACTTGGGTATGGCTGAATTCACACGTCAGGCAAGTGGGGCAATAGGTTTTTCAACCACCAAGGATAAACAAGATAAAGATGAAATGAAAAGGCTGAGGACTTCTATAGAGAACGATTTGAAAAAGACCTTTCGCCCTGAGTTTCTGAACAGGATAGATGATACTATTATCTTTCGACCGCTTACTGAAGAGCACTTGAAGAAGATTGTTGACCTGCTGATTCTGGAGGTGGAGAAGCGACTCGCTGATAAAAACATAAGCCTGGAGCTGGATGATGAGGCGAAGGCGTGGCTGCTCAAGGAAGGCTACGAGCCAGCCTATGGAGCGCGTCCATTGCGTCGGGCAATCCAACGCCATGTGGAGAATCCTCTATCCAGCCGAATATTGCAAGGTGAAATAAAGGACGGAGAAACTGTGGTTGTTGGCGTTAGCGGTGATGTGCTAAACTTCACCACCAAGAAAGTCAAGTCAGCTAAGTAAATGGGAAATTCCTCAAGAATGGAAACGATAGCTGCCGAAGATGCAGTCAAGCAGCGGTTATCCACGAGAGATATCACATTAGGTGTTCTGTCCCTGGTCTTAACAATCGCTCTTTGCGTTGTTGCCATCTACTATAAAGATTACCTGCTGGGTGCGAAATATGTAGCCACCTATGGCCTTTTGGGCATGCTCATTGTTGCTTTCCTCGGCGGGAGCTTGTTGAGCATGATAGCCATACCCGTTCCATATTGGCTTTTTGTATTCACGTTGCCATCTGTCCTGGCGCCTCAATTCCAGATGGGAGCGCCTGTACTGGTAGGTTTAATATCAGGGGTGGGTGCCAGTTTGGGACAGCTACTCACTTTCATGCTTGGCTATGGTAGCAGAGACCTTTCTCAGAAGATCGCTTACAGGTTTAATAGAAGCGTGTATGATAGGGCATTGAGATGGGCACAGCAGCACGGTTCTCTGGCTGTCTTTCTTATGTCTGCCATAATAAATCCTTTCCATCTACCGATGACTCTTGCCATGGCATCGCTCCGTTATCCCGCCTGGAAATTCTTCCTTTTCTCTTTACTTGGCAACTTATTGAAGAGTACCTTTATAGCTTTTTGCGGCTATTTCGGGTTGACTTCTCTTTTCCGCTTTCTGGGAATCTAGAAGGGAATAGAATCGAAAAATGTACATATTCTTTTTCTGTATGGTTGGAATATCGCTATGTGTGGTGGGCTGGCAGTTAGTTGTATGGTCTGGTGAGACCTTGCAAAAGAACAATAGATATAAGGTTGCTGTCGCTAATGCCAAAAAAAGCGGTAAACCGTTACTGATAGCTGGAGGGCCATGGAGTAATAGAGGGATTCGCCGGTGGCTGAATATGCCTGCGCACGGTGGCGGTGATGTTTGTCTCGATATTGAGCGCCGGGCGTTCGAAGGTCACCCATGTGGGGTGCTAGCTGACGTCTCCAGAATCCCGTTCTGCGATAAAGCTTTTGGAGCCGTTTTTGCCAGCCACATACTGGAACACCTGCCATCCACTTATCACGCCGATAGGGCATTGGATGAACTTAGCAGGGTGGCAGAAACTGTTTTACTTGCTTATCCTTCTAGACAATCTATAGGGGCATGGCTTCATCCCGGGCATCATCTATGGGTTTGGCAAAAGGGCAATACAATCTATCTTGAGCAGCGGAAAAATTCAACAGGCAAGAAGAGTGCCAGGTATCCCTCTGTTGGCGCGGTCAGGCATGTGCTCCGTTGATTCAGTTTTCCTCCGAAGTCCAAAAATGGCAACAAGGTATTAATTATGACTAGTGGGGATCTGGCTTTGCGTGAAGAAGCCTATCGCCTGGCTGAGCAGCTTTTTGGAAGTGAAGAGTTGGGGAGTGAATTTGCTAATCAACTTATGGATGTTTGCACTAGAACCAAAGGTAAAGACTTTCTCATTGTCCATAATCCTGGTGGTTGGGGACATGCCCGGTTTGACCAATGTCTGGAGTGGGAAAGGGGCATAGTAACCGGAATTAAAAGTGCCGTGGAGGAAATGGGGCACAGTGCTTTTCTGACGCAATATTTACGTAGTGGCATTGGGTGGCGGGAGCAGATGCGTGACTTGAGAGAGCAGTTTCGTTTTTTTGCTTCTAAGGCAAGTTTAATGGCGGCCTGGCTGCAGTTTATTATGGCACATATAAATACTCTCAAGGTTATCCTGGTGGGGGTAAGTCAGGGAGCTGCCTTTAGTAGTGCCGTTATGCAGCAGCTAGGCGGGCGTTATCCTGTCTATAGCATTGAATTGGGCTTTCCCTTCCAGTATAAAGTCTGGAGAGTAATTACCGAGAGGACACTAGCAGTAGAAGATAATGGACTGATGCCTGATGTACTGGTGCAAGGCAATCTGTGGGTTGGAGCTAGAATCCTTATGGCAGCTCCCTTTAAATGGATATGGTATCGTATCAGAGGGAAACGGATAATATTTGCTCATTGCGTTACTGCTCAGGGGCACGAATATGAATGGAGCAATACTGAGATACAAAAGCAAATCAGGGATTTTCTTAAAACTTGTTTTAGCGCTAAAAATAGAAAAGGGTGAGCATGAGTCTGAAGGAGCTTAATGAACGAAAGGTGACATCAGCCATATTGCAAGAGCTATCTCCTCAGCGTTCGTTTGGTCAGCGATCTTTTAGTCTTCACCTATCTGCATGTTTCCGAATAGGAAAAGACTGGCTAGGCAAAAGGTTTTTCACCCTTTTACCTGCGCTTTTTGTTATAGCTATTACAATTGGTATCTTTGTCTATAGAGACAAGATAGTTGAATTTCGTGATTATGGCTATTTAGGAGCTTTCTTAGCTAATTTGGTATCCAATGCCACTATTTTCTTACCCGTGCCTGGTGGCTTGCTGGTTGTTGCGCTTGGCGCTTTTTTATCTCCGTTTTTAGTTGGGCTCGCTGCAGGGGCAGGAGCTGCTATAGGCGAGATGAGTGGCTACATATTGGGCTACAGTGGAAGGATTATAATTAATGACAACAAGGCATATGACAGGTCAGTGCGATGGCTTAAAAAATGGGGATCCCTTACTATCTTTGTTTTCGCAGTAACGCCTTTGCCTTTCGATTTAGCAGCCATAGCCGCTGGTGCTCTGCGTTTTCCTCCGTGGAAATTTCTACTGGTCTGTTGGGCTGGTAAAACCATGTTATCCATAGTTGCAGCACTGGCTGGAGCCTGGGGTTGGAAAATTGTGATGCCTTATTTTAGTTAACATTGTACTTTAGATGTGCTAGTTATGGACATAGAAATTCAGGAGAGACATGCCTAAGTCTAAATCTACATCTAAAGCAAAGCTAGGTACTAAGCCAAAGTCTGGGCCGCAGTCAAAGCTGCAGCCAAAACCAAAGCCCAAGCCGAAGCCGAAAGTAAAGACAGGCCCAAGGCCAAAGCCAGGACCCAGACCTAAACCAAGAAGCTGGCGAGTGGCGCTTCTGTTATCACTTTTCCTGGGGCCATTTGGAGCTGACCGCTTTTATATCGGCAGGACGCGTTCGGCAATTGTTAAGCTTCTGACCTTGAGCTGCTTCGGTATCTGGTGGCTCACTGATTTTATCCTTATTGCAAGCGAGTACCGTAAGGATGCCTGGTGTCGACCTCTGAAACATTAGTGCAGTTTGAGTTTCACTGGGCTTTTTGCTAGACTTTTTGGCGTGGGGCTGTAGCTCAATCGGGAGAGCGTCTGACTGGCAGTCAGAAGGTAGTGGGTTCGAATCCCATCAGCTCCACCAACTGCTTGCAAAAGTTTGCAAATCGTAGCTAATTTTGGCTCAATTTTGTCCACTTAGGTCAAACCGGGGGTTCGGCTCTTCTCAACAAAGCTGACTTTCGTTCAATCCACCGCAGGCAGACTCCATGATGTCGCATTGTGAGAGGATGCAGAATGTGCAAGTGGACTTCAAGCAAATAGATGCCATTTGAACACAGGGGGATGACTCCTGAATCGACCTATCAGAAAAGTGATGAAGTCGCATCCAATGTTTGTTATGTAGTCTTTTCTCGGCAACAGTGGCAAACTAGGAGAAATACTGATCAGAACATCCATCGAAGTTTAGCGATAGCAGCAGCGAAGTATGCTCCTGAAATCGTTCATGCCCGGCGACTGTAAGCGTCTGTTAGCCGACGCATGACCAGTTATATCCAACTTACTAGCCCAGCTCATCAGCATCATTTTGTCAATTTCTTCGCCCTAGCTTCAGCTACAACAATCACCTTCCCTACGAGCGATTTCACCAAGTCGTTAGTGTTATCGTACGTCAAAATCTCAAGAACCCAAGGATACTTCTTGAAGTGTTCAAACATTCCATATTCGTGTTCACCGACTTGCAAGAGTGGCTGCACTGGTACAGAAGGCAATCCTGGCACAATTCTCATTAGTTCTTGTGGTACGCTCTTTGCCTCCGTTATGTCGGCAATAACAAAACGAGCCATGTGTGCAAGCATAGAAATCGTTTCGGTGACATCGCGATTATGTGGCTTTTCGAAATCAAATAGGATGGGAACGTAGTTTCGCGTGCGCAATTCACGACGAAGTGCATCGAGGATGACCTTTCGGTTTCGTGCGAAGCTACCGAGGATAAGAACGACCTTGGCCGTTATTATATCGATTGCTTCACGAACCTTCTTATTGTCTATAAGGAGATGAATGAATTGTGCTAGCTCAAGATTGTCAACAGTGACTTCGGGATCCCCTGAACGAGATATGACGAGAGATTCTTGTCTTGTGTTGTCAAGCTTCAGTCCCCAAGCTGAAATCCCATATATGCGACTGTTAGATACATCTGCGCATTCAAGGTTAGAGTCTAGAAGGATAGCGCCACTGAGGTCAGCTCCCCTTAGGTCGGCACGGCAGAGTTTCGCTTCAGTAAGATTGGCACTCCAAAGATCTGATTCGCGAAGGTCAGAATCACTTAGATCGGCATTTACTAGGAATGCATGGTGTAGGTTCGCCTGGTAAAAGTTCGCTTCCCGGAAGTTAGCTCTCGTCAGGTGTGATTCACTAAGATGAGTTCGATGGAGGTTTGCACGACGAAGATTGGCACCAGCGAGATTTGCCCTATAAAGATCAGCATTGGCTAGATGGGCCTCTTCCAAATCCGCCTCATATATGGTGGCCCATTCGCAATCAGCTCCTTCAAGGTTCGCGCCAGACAGCCGTGAAAAAGTTAAGTCCGCCTTGTATAACCTAGCACCGGAAAGATTGGCCCGGCTAAGATCGACCTTGTAGAGGTGGGCTTCAGCTAGGTCCACCTTGACGTTTGGAGTTTCTTCTCTCCAACGATTCCAAGAAGTAACCCCTGTTTTTAATAGTGCTAACTGTTTTGGGTCTGCCATGTCGAATTGACTTTCCCCAAATAATTATACCACCTATCAAGTTAGTCCCGTAGGCATGGTAGCTTCAGGACAAGGTGTACGACATTTACGCGAACTATGTAGTCGTATTCTATCCTCAATGCCCCCATTATTTCTTCCCCCAGCTAAGTCGTGAACAATCAAGAAGGTAAGGCACTTATAACTGGTAGCTAAGTGCACCTATTAGCGTGTTGTTCAATATCGTTTCCTGATATTATATAATGAGCATACACATAGGAGCTTTGAAATATTACCTTGATAAGCGGTGGTAATTTTACTTGGGAAGCATTAGTTACCAAGTATAGGAGATAAAAAATGGGAATGTTTAATTTATCTCAGCTGGAAAAGAATATAAAAGACTTAAAAAATGAAAATGTGGATGTTCGAAAGAGGGCGGCGGAAAAGTTGGCGAAGTTGGGGAATGCAAGGGCAGTAGAACCGTTTATCGAGGCACTTAAAGATCGTGGAGCCAATGGGGTGCATCTAAGCGCAAGACGTGCATTGGAAAATATAGGAGAACCTGCTGTTGAATCTTTAATTCGGCATTTAGAAGACAAAAATGAAAATATTCGTTTGGGAATTGTAATAGCTCTTGGCACAATACATGATGCGAGAGCAGTAAAACCACTTATTCGAACTTTACGGGATGAAAGTATAAACGTTCGTCGCTGTGCAGCAAAGGCCCTAGGTGAGATTGGGAATATAGAGACTATTGGACCTTTAGTATTTATTTTGCAGGATAAAGAAGAGGTCCTCGAAGTTAAAAAAACTGTGTGTGAAGCTTTGCGAAACCTTGGATGGGAACCTGAAAATAATATGCAGGTCATTTGGTCATTAATCGCAGAACAGAAATGGAATGAAGTTGTGAAGTATAGGGAATTGGCCATAGAACCTCTTATCATAGTTTTGAAAAACAGCCATGAACATAGCGCCATTCAGCTAAGTTTAGGGCTCACTCTTGGAGAATTTGGAATTCAAGCAGTGGAGCCACTCACTCAAGTTCTAGATATTATGGATTTTGAAAAAAATCCAAATGAACATCTGATAGAGGAATATTTAACAAATGGAATCGTACCTACGGGTGCTTGGTACGCTCGACAAGGATCTGCATTCGCTCTAGGAGACATTGGAGATAGAAGAGCAATAGCACCTCTTATCAGAGCATTACTTGTTTCTTATCATTTACATGAATGCATTCAGCCCCATTTATCGGACGCATTATGGCAGGCATGGCGGAATTTGGACGATGCATTGCATGACTTTCAGCGAAGCGCTATAAGGACTCTTGGTAATATAGGTGATGATACAGCAGTTGATGCTATTATACAAGGTCTGAAGAGTGAGAATTCCTCAATTCGTCAATGTGCAGCAGAAGCTCTTGGAAATCTTGGAGCAGATAGGGCTATGGATCATTTACGAAGACTTCTTGCTGACCATGAGGAAGTCGTCGTAAATGTCAAATCGGTTACTGTTGCAGAGTCTGCAAAAGAGGCCTTAGATAAGATAAAAAATAGAAGAAAATGAAGGCCCTGCTGGCTATTATGCTGTATTTTGGGATCCTGCTCATGGAGAGTGTTGTATATTATTTCCTAGTATTTGCCATCGTAGGAGCACAAAGTAAAAGTCCGGATTATGCATTGCACTAGAGCCTGCTTTGGTTAGAGAAAATCCGAACTGCTGGCAGATAAATATAATCTAAGTCTAAAAAATAGGGCGCTTATATCTTGCGCATGATAGCACTACGTTTGTTATAATTGCGACAAACGATGGACTATGCGATGAGGCGGAAATCCAGGGCAAAAGTTCTTCTTTCCGTCCAGTGAGCCCCACCACTGCTTGCAAAAATTTGCAAATCGTAGCTAATTTTTGTGCAAATTTTACCAGTCCATATTCTAAATCTTTCTCCCTCGGCACTAACACAGTCCTTGTATGTTCTATTTTTGGCGGGCCTTCGCTATACCAGAGACAACCATGTGAGTAGTATAATATACGAAAAGCTTGTTGTGGAGATGACCATGGAAAATGTTCTTGAACCCAAAGATATATACAGAATTGAAGTAATAAATGATAATCCTAAATTAACATCACTCATGAAGAATAATATCAAAGGCATCTTGTGTGTGCCTGAGAATGTTACCAGACAATCTCAACATAACGTGTTAATGCCTCAGACTTATGATTTCGCAAAATGGTTAAAAAAGAACAAGGGAGATATCACCATTGATGTAGCAGAGTCAGAAGGCGTTAAAAGCTTGCACTCGCAGGATTTCTGGATTCCTATAGTTATTCTAGCTAGTGATGTTTCTGTGCAAGTATTCCTTGGCTTGGTATCCAGCTACATCTACGATCGCATCAAAGGTGCGCTGAAACATGATAAGGCAAACATTCATGTTCAAGTTTATTATAGAGAGACTGCTGAGGAAGTCATAAAGAAATTCTCGTATGAAGGTAGTGTGGAAGGTTTTGAAAAAGCTGCTAAGAAATTTAATATAAACACGTTCTTGGGCTAATTCGTGATGTTTGGCACAGATATCTGTAAAGTTATGGCTGAATCTGTATGGGTAAAGATATCATATGCACTACAATTAATTCAGAAGTTTGATCTGAATGAAGCTAGCAAAGAATTAGAGCTTGTAACCGGAATAGTAGCAAAGAAAATAGATGAGTTCCCTGATAATTACCCCGATGACGTATTCAATGATGGTTTCATACTCAAACAATTCGTAAGCCTTTTCAAGGATTACGTGTCATATTGGAAATTATTGGTGTCTAACAAATTCTCTGAATCTTGGTCAGCTTTACAGGATGTTCAAGACCGATTACGCACAATCTACCGTTTTACAAATGAACCAAGACCCCCAATATTAAGTCATATTGAAAGACAATGTGGCGAGTTGGAGAAGCTTTATCCGTATCGGGTTTTCTTGAGCACTGGCATGGTTAAAGAGGAAGCAGAATGTAGTCTATGCGGAAAGTCAATTGATAGTTTTGAATGCGAACACATTGCAGGTGAACTCTATAGGGGACGCCAAGCTTATGGTGTCGTAAAAAAAATTAGACAACTTGACGAGGTATCTTTTGTTTTGAATCCAGCAGACAAAAGATGCACAGTTCAAATTGTGGATACTTCTGAGCAGTTCAACGGTGTTGCTTATTTGGCTCAAGGTATAAGAGATAAAGTTCTGGAGCCATTGAGTTTCAATCATGTAGAATTTAAGAAAATTAGGAAACCCAATGATGTGATTCCTGTAGTTGATAGGAATGAGCCTTGTCCTTGCGGAAGTGGTAAAAAGTTTAAGAAATGCTGTATTAACAAGAGTTATATAGAGACAACCCATGTAGTAATTATTCCAGAGCATATCAACCCAGCAAATCTGCTTCACCTATAAAACCAAGATTTTTCGAGTTAGATTCTATGTACACATTTGTCCATAAAGCTACAGGAGTGGAGACAGATAGAACAAACACTCTTTACTTGGTAGAGCCGCTTGAGAGGAGGAGACGTGACCTTAAGGGAAGCAATTGAAAAAGTCTTAATAGAACATGGGGGCGTGTTGACTACGGAGGAAGTCTGTGAGCAGATTAGGACCAAAAACCTCTTCACGAAAAAGAATGGCACATTTCCTGACCGCTCGTATGTCTTGTTTGGAATAAAAAACTACCTGGATGATTTTGAAGTCACAATAGGGCTTAAGACATAGTCTCTGGCTCTCATGAAAGACCTATGGTGGGTGGGATTCCAACCCATGTAACAAGTGCATGGGTTGGTTATAGGAAGCCTAAGCTGCTGACAGAGAGACAGAATCGCAGACTAAATGAGGGGCTTCTGACTTGCGCTTGTCAGCATTCCGTTGCTATAATCTCGATAAATTGTGGGCTATGTGGCAAGGCGGAAAGCCAGGGCAAAAGTTCTTCTTTCCGTCCAGTAAGCCCCACCAACTGCTTGCAAAAGTTTGCAA
>CAZUEB010000034.1:0-10415 GCA_964619115.1 uncultured Dehalococcoidales bacterium | reverse complement strand
GCCGATATGCCCTCCGAAGACGAAATATACGGCAATATAAAAGATATCTATGATTTTGGTCCACGCAGGCCGGGTTCGACATCATATCAAGATGCCGCTGCGGAATTGACTGTCTGGCTTAAAAGCTCGGCTCCACCGGTAACTACAGAGAGCACAACATTCGACTACTGGGAGGAGAAGAAATGGCAGCTGCTCTTGGAGCCTAACGGAGACAATCCGACTGAAATGGAATGTTACTTCTGGCCCTATAGCGGAAAGACATCATCGGAAGGTATTACTGCCCAACTCGTCTACCTGGGAGAGGGTACGGAGGCGGACTTTCAGACTGCCGACGTCACAGGAAAGGTGGCACTTATATCTTTGCCGCCCATAAATATCGGTTGGAACGAATTGAAGCTATTCTCATACATGGCCTATGACCCTGATGGTCTCGCTGCCGATAACAGCCATCCATACCCGATCGGCTGGATACTACATCTTTTTCATATTTATCCAAGGCTCGAACAAGCCGGTGCCATCGGCGCGGTTTATATCTTAGAAGATTATCCCAACATCGGCCCGCTCAGCTACTACGCTCCATACGACGGCCAAATCCGCTCAGTGCCCGGTCTGTACATCAGGGAAGAAGACGGTGAGCTGTTAAAAAAGAGGCTGCAGGAAGGACCGCTGGAGATAAACCTAGTCCTTGATGCAAACATATCCAGAGGTGGTGGAGAAGCGGTCAATATTTATAGCATACTCCCGGGCAAAAGCACCAGTAATTTCATCATCTCGTCACATTTCGACTCTCCATGGCCCAGCGGTGTCGAAGATAGCTCCGGAGTGGGCATGGTTATGGCTCTTGCCCGTTACTATGCCCAGTTTACTCCAGAAGGGCGCCAACGGACTATGGTCTTCTTGCTCACCGGCTCCCATTTTGTCGGAGAACCATCCAACGAGGATTTTATTGAACGGCATGAAGAGGGAATCCTTTCAGATAACCTTTTCAATCTCAGCATCGAGCACATAGCCGATAACTGGCCTTATAGTAACTATGTAGAGGCGCGGGGTGTGTTTTTTAAGGAGAACCCCCTGGCTATCAGCCTATATGCCGGATTGTTAGAGCACTACGGGCTTTACGGCACCCTTCTGTTCCCCACAGTAACCCCGCTTGGAGTCCCTACTGATGCCGGCCCGCTCAGCCGTGAAGGATTCCCGGTGGTCAGCTACATAAGTGGCCCTGTTTATCTTTTCGACGCTGCTGATACACTGGAACGCGTGCCCCGCGACCAGCTAGCACCACTGGCGAATTTGTATATTGACTTTATTGAGAACATGAATAGATACCCTGATTTCATGCTGCGTTTCAACATAAACACGCTAGCGAGACTGCTCACTGTCTTCGTGTTCAGTCCCCTCATCGTCATCGGCTTCATCTCTCGCCCCAGGAAAGAAGAAAACGACTTCTTCAGCTAATGTGACGGCTGAAAATCTCGGCTCCGCGATTAGTCAAACTTAACATGCCTTCCTGGTTCGCTGATAAATATGTAAGCCTAGCAGGACTATAAAAGGGATTATCAGATTGTTATGAATCTTGAATGACAGTGACTTGCTCAATGAGCCGAATGTTAAGAGTTCAACAGCCCGATATTCCGTAATGCCGAAGCCAGTTACAATATAAAGAATTATCACGACTACCAACAACCATTGCACTATTCTTTTAGACAGGTTTTGCCTCAATACGTTTTTCATTTCTCAAAGAAACCTTCGTCAAGGTCTGCACTGTTCGAATAACCGCGCCTCTCCCAATAGCCCTTATAATCGACATCGTCAGATAGCTCGATCTCCGTTATCCATTTTATCCACTTATAGCCCCATTTGCTTTCGGCTACGAGCTGGAAAGGAAATCCCCTTTCCGGCGGAAGAGTAACGCCGTTAACCTCGTAGGCTATCAATATGTCATTATTTATTATGTAATCGACCGGTAATGAGGTAGTATACCCATCATAGGCATAAAATATTACCACCTTAGCATCTGGTGCCGGAACTGCTTCTGCTAATAAATCTCTTACCAGTAAACCTTCCCAAAGAATGGTTACGCTCCAACCCTCAACGCAATCCAGCGTTACGACCTTCTCGTAATTCTGATAGTTGTTAACGACTTCGTCGTAAGTGTAGGCCTTTGGGTTCGTTACCAGTCCGGTTATTTTGAGCCTGTACTTCTCGACATCTAAATATTTTGGGCCTTCTATTGAGTTCTCCCTGAATTCATTTATCGAGGAAAGCTTTTCGCCTTGATACTCCTTTATTTCCACAGGCTGCAGTTTTCCTGCTTCGTCCACAGGTTTATCCCCTGCACAAGCTAAGCCACTTTCCAAAACCAATAAAAGAGATGCAACCAAAATGATGGCATTTTTTACTGTTCTTTTCACCTCTACCCTCCCGCAAGCTTCCTGGCTATATTAGCTACATGCCTGACCTGTAACCGCGCCATAGCCGCCTCCAAAATCAAAAACAGGGAAACCAGCGGCTAACTTTAATTCCACGCTACCCATAACTAAATCTGAACCAATACGTTGTCGCCCTCAATCTTAACCTTATAGGTAGTAACAGCCCTCGCCGGCTTAAGAGCCTTGCCTACAGCAGAGAGAACACCGGCGCCCTTCAGCCAGCGTACTACCTGCCCAGTAGTGATATCGAACTGTGAACCATGCAGTGGACAGGTGACCACGGTGCCCTCAAGGCGACCTCTGGATAAATTACCTCCGAAATGTGGGCAGCGGTTATCAATAGCATAGTATTTATCGGCAACCCTGGCCAGGAGAATATCCTGGCCTTCAACCTTGACCTCTTTCATCGTCCCATTCGCAACGTCGTCCTTTTTGGCTACTTCGACAAATCTCCCCATATGGCACCTCCATTGACAGGACAAATCTTACTTCAGCCGGCTTTCGGCAACAGCCCAGTTTATGTTTTTGAAAAATGCCTCAATGTAATCAGCCCGCTTAAGTCCGTAATCGGTGATGAAGGCATGCTCGAAAACGTCCATTATTAGAATTGGAATACAACCAGCAGGATGACCGACATCGTGCTCATTTATCCACTGATTAAAGAGCTTTCCGCTCACATTGTCCTGATAAAGAATGACCCAGCCGATGCCGCGCATTGTCCCCGTGCCTCTGAAATCTTTCTCCCAATTCTCGTAGCTGCCAAAATTCTCTGCCAGTTTCTTAGCCAGTTTCCCTGCCTTATCTATTGCTCTCTTGCTACCGAGATTCTCGAAATAATACTCGTGTAACCGCATCCCATTGAATTCCCAGCCCATGCGCCGCTTGAGTTCGGCATATTCCGGCGTGCCGACCTTGCCCTCATTCAACATGGAAGCTAATGTGTCCATCAGCTTATTGGTATTTGTCACATAGCCCTGATAAAGGGTAAAGTGATTCTTTAGCAGCATCTCGCTGAATCCTTCCATGCCGATTAACTTGCTGTAATCTTTCGCCTCGTAAGCCATTTTTACCCCCTCGTTTCTTTATTTGACTGATATCATTGGTTTGCCGCAGCAAACCAGTTCACCGCCGCCTACCCTTTTCACCTCAACCACATTCCCGCAAATCTCACACCTGAATACTTCACCGACTGCCTTAACATTCGCCATCTCATCCCTCCTTTCAATATATGATTTCAGGGATTAAGTTATCGCTGCAATCTACTCTCTTTATTTCTCCACTTCCTTCAGAAGGTCTTCGAATACCTCTACATGATACAATTCGTGGTCCCTTATTCGCTTAAGCAGCTTTTTCAAGTCAGGCACGGTGACTTCTTTAGCGGCTCGGTCATATTCGGCAGCCACCTCTTTCTCAATCTTAATGTCAGCGCGCAGCATGTCACCCATCTTGGTCGATTTATCAATCTCAGCATGCTCAATCCTGGGATTCGCTTTGCCGCTAACCATTTCCTCAGCCAACCAGCCCATATGCTGCATCTCATTTATTGCCTGGTCCTGCATCTCTTCCTTCATCTCCTCATCCGTCGCCATATAGGAGTGCAACAAATACTGAAGGATAACCGTATATTCATGCTCAATACCCCAATTAAGAATCTGAGTCACCTTGTCCTTCCGGCTACCCCTGATATCTCTGGCACCTTCTTTCTTCGCCTTGCCCACGAAATGGACGAAGTCACCATGATGAGACTCCTCATCCGATAATATGCGCTTCAGCAACCGTTTTATCTTACGGTCACCTATCGCCTTAATGTGCTCCTTATACATAGTTATGGCATCCTGTTCAAGTAAAACATCGTTCTTCATCCAATCAGGTACTGACTTGCCCTCCATGCGCATCTTGCCCCTTTTCATACTTGGCTTGCCGCCTAGCTCAACGATGGTCTCAGCCAACCAGTCGAGATGACGCATTTCCTCACGGGCCAGGGCTTCAATCTCACAGGCTAACTCGCCCTCACCCATGGCATAGGCATGGGTCAGATACTGGATGATAGCACCATGCTCACCCTCGAGGTCTCGATTAAGTAAAGCAATGATTTCTTCCTTCTTCATTTGTCTCCTCCACTAAATTTATTTAATTTTCCCATAAACAGGCAGATTTAAAGCGGCCCACGGCTACTTAAAAAGACGTTTTAGCCTTCATTTGCTTTTCCCGGCAAGATATTTCTCCGGTTTCTCGTCAAATGCCCTCTTGCAACCCACTGCACAGAAATAATACTTCTTCCCCTTGTACTCGGAAGTAGCTGCAGCTTTTTTCTCATCCACCTGCATTTTGCACACAGGGTCTATCGCCATACGCTCACCTCCTTCCTTCATTTTTTCAAACTTAGCTGGCTTGAAAGTTCTCAATCTCAGCGAGTTGGACACCACAGTTATAGAACTGGCAGCCATTGCCAGAGCTGCTAGCATCGGGTTCAAAAAGCCATAATTCCCAAAAACGAAGTGTAGCCCCGAGGGGACACCAGCATGGCCAAAAACAAGGTACAATACACCCGCTGCCACCGGTATAAGTGCGGTATTATAAGCAAAAGCCCAGAACAGGTTCTGCTTGATGGTGCTCATGGTGCGTTTGCTCAATGATATGGCAGTAACAATGCCATCCAAATCACCGCTGATGAGCGTTATATCGCCAGTTTCCATGGCAACGTCTGTTCCGGTGCCTATGGCAATGCCCACATCCGCCCGTGCCAGTGCCGGGGCATCGTTAATACCATCGCCCACCATCGCCACCACTTTGCCCTCGTCCTGTAATCTTTTGACTTCCTGAGCCTTATTCTCCGGCAACACCTCAGACAGAACGCGGTCAATGCCCGCCTCATGAGCAATTGCCTCAGCCGTGCGACGGTTATCGCCGGTAATCATCACTACCTCAGCATTTAACTTGTGCAATGCTTCCACTGCTTCCCTAGCATTCGGTTTAATGGTATCTGCCAGACCAATGATGCCCGCTACCCGGCTGTCCACACCGAGGAACAACACCGTCTTACCCTGCCCCAACAGGCGCTCGGCTTCTTTCTGCATGCCATTCAGAGACAACTTCCTTTCCTTCATCAGTGCAAGGTTGCCCAGCAAAAGTTTCTTTCCCCCCACCACTGCCTCCACACCATATCCCGGCATAGCCTTGAAATCTGAAACCTTAAGTAATTTCAGGTTTTTTTCCGAAAATGCTTTGACTATAGCTTCTGCCAGCGGATGCTCTGACTCATGCTCAACCGAAGCTGCCAACCGCAAAACCTCATCTTCTGAAGTAGATGATACGGCAACCACGTCAGTTACTTTTGGTTCGCCCCGCGTCAGCGTTCCTGTTTTATCCAGCAGCACAGAATTTATTTTATGTGCCCTTTCCAGCGCTTCACCGCTCCTGATGAGGACACCATTTTCAGCTCCCTTGCCGGTGCCGACGATGATAGCTGTCGGCGTGGCTAAGCCTAGAGCGCATGGGCAGGCGATAATTAATACGGCCACAAAATTAAGCAGAGCATAAGTCAGTGATGGCGGTGGACCCAGGAAAACCCAGGCAATGAAAGTCACGATGGCAATGCCTATCACTGCCGGCACGAAGTAACCGGCAATGACATCAGCCAGTCGCTGTATAGGTGCCTTGCTTCCCTGTGCTTCCTCCACCAGCCTCACGATACGTGCTAGAGTAGTATCCTTATCCACCCTGGTTGCCTCAAATTGAAAACTGCCCATCCTGTTGATAGTGCCACCGATGACCGTATCACCAACCTTCTTGTCCATCGTTATGCTCTCTCCGGTTATCATAGACTCATCGATGCTGGAATAGCCCTGGCGGACGATACCATCCACAGGTATCCGTTCACCCGGCCGCACCAGTATTAAGTCGCCGACCTGCACCTCCTCCACAGAGACTTCAATTTCTTTGCCATCACGGATAACAGTGGCCATCTTTGGCTTAAGCCCGATAAGCCTCTTTATCGCCTCAGAAGTCTGCCCTTTAGCTCTGGACTCCAGAAATCTGCCCAGGAGAATCAGGGCTATAATCATTGACGACGTATCGAAGTAAAATCCAAGCTCTATATCCGCAGCAGCGAACAGAGAGGGAGCCAATACTGCCACCATGCTGTAGAAATAAGCCGCCGAAGTGCCCACAGCGATGAGCGTGTTCATATCCGCGGTCTTGTGCTTCAGCGCACCCCACATCCCTTTATAGAACCGCCACCCTGTCCAGAACTGCACCGGAGTAGCTAATACCCAGAGCAGATAAGGCTTCCACGGAAAATCAGGCCCCATGCTCAGTACCATTATTACCACAGCCAGAGTAAGGGCGAAGATAAATCTGTTTCTTAAACCCCGTATCTCTCGTTGGGAAGCCGTGGTGACATCTTCCAGTGTTGCTGCTTCCGAACCCAACCCGTAGCCCGCCTCTTCAACCGCCCGTCGCATCTCAGCCACATCAGTGCCCTCTACATATTCGACCGTGGCTTTCTCAGAAGCCAGGTTAACATTGGCTGAAATAACCCCGGGCACACTGGAAAGAGCTTCCTCCACACGGGCGACACAGGACGCACAGGTCATACCACTTACCGGGAATATGGACTTCCTGGTCGCTACCTTATAACCCAATTCCGATACAGTTTTCGCAATATCGGCGAGGTTAACCTTAGAAGGGTCATACTCTACGGAAGCTTTCTCTGAAGCAAAACTAACATCGACTTTTTCCACGCCCGGAGTCTGGGCAAGACCTTTCTCAACAGTAGCCGCACAGGTCGTGCAGGTCATGCCAGTTACATGTATATGAGCCTTCTCAGCTTTCTTGATACTCAATTCCACAACCCCGGAATCTTGTTACTTCGTCATCCTATCTCAACGCTGACATCGATGCTGTCTATATCATCTACCCCGCTCAGTGTAGAGACCATCCCAACCAGGGTACTGGATATAATGTCATTGGGAAACGGAGTAAGAGGAATGTCTCTGCCATTGACGTTGATTTCGACGTTATCCCTTTTTTGGTGGATTTTCAGGCTCTTTATGTCTTCCACCTCTCTCAGCGAAGAAACAGCACCCACTGTGGTTCGAGCCAAAAAACCCTCGACGAAAGGATTTATCTCGAGTGATACCCCATTTACCTTAAGTGCCGCCCTGAAGTTTTCCTTCATTTTGTACCTCCGCATCTTTAATTATTCCCCAGATTATTCGTCTTCATTGTGAGGAATCCCGATGCAACCGTGACGTGGCAATCCCGGGTTCTCTCTGTCATCCTGATGGAGCGGAGCGACCAAAGAATCTTAGGAGGTGAGGAGCACGATGAGATTCTTCGCTGCGCTCAGAATAACAATAGCCAAGAGTTCACAATGACACGCTAAATAAACCCATTCTCCTTATGCTTCTGAGCAATGGCTTCAGCCAAACTATCCAAAGCCTTGAAATCAGCCTCCCGGGGATACCCCTTGATGAGCACCGGTTGCAGTATCTCCACTTTCAAGTTAGGGAGCATGGCTGCCAGTTGCTCCACAGTCTTGCCTCCCCAGCCATAGGAACCGATAATCGAGGCAAACTTCAAATTAGGTCTAAGGGCGTTTGCCAGAAAAGCAGCATAGACAGCATTGGGATGCGGACCGGCTAATACAGTGGGAGTACCGATGATGACCGTCGCCGCATCCACTAACGACATCGCCAGCTTACCGATATCAGTAACCGTGAGGTCGAACTGTTTCACCGTTACGCCTCTCTGAGCCAGAGCTTCAACGAAATACCCCACCATCTTGCGGGTGCTGCCGTGCATCGATACATATGGTAAAACTACGATATTCTTGGGCTCATCGAATACCCAGCTATGATAAGCATTCACGATAAACTCGGGTCTATCGTACATAGGGCCATGGCTGGGAGCAATGATTTCAATCTTGTAGTCCTTTATTTTCTCCAGGTTCTTCTGAATAATGGTTCGGAATGGCATCATGATTTCGGCATAATACCTCTTGGCTGCCTCGTATACCTGCCCCTCGTCAGTCACATACATGTCAGTTGTAGCCAGATGAGAGCCAAAGAAATCGCAGGAAAATAGAATCCTCTCTTCTTTCAAGTAGGTCACCATGGTCTCAGGCCAATGAACCCACGGCGTATAAATGAACTCCAATGTCCTGTCTCCCAGAGAAACAGCCTCCTTGTCCTCGACAGTTATGAACCTGTCTTCCGAAATCAGAAGCAAATCTATAAGCATCCCCTTACATTTCGGCGTGCAGATAACCTTTGCCTCAGGATATTTCTCAAGGACAATAGGTATACTACCTGAATGGTCCTGTTCGGCATGATGCGCCACCACATAGTCCACGTTTTTGACCTTAAGTTCATCCAGGTGCTCCAACAGCACCTGCCCCATAGTCGGGTCTACCGTGTCTATAAGAACGATCTTCTCGCTGCCTTTTATCAGATACGAGTTATAGCTGGTGCCATCGGGAAGCGGTATAAGCGAATCAAAAAGCCGCCTGTCCCAGTCAATCGCCCCTACGCAGTAAATATCACGCCTTATTTCCCTCGGCTTCATTTTACTCCTCCTTTAATAATCCAGCAGCCTCTTTTCACCTTCGATTTTCTTCACATCAGTTATATCCTGAGTAACTTCCAGACAGCCCAGGTAATCTCCGCCTTTCCGAACCGCGAAGTATCGAATATAGATCAATCTATCCTTCAGATTAATCCAGAACTGGGCTGAGTCCCTCTTGCCGCTTCTAAAATCTTCCAATATCTGATTGACAACATTTACACTCTTCTCAGGATGGCATTGCTGAACCTTCCTTCCGACAACTGCTTTAGCTCTAGGGAAGATTCTGTCCTTAGACTGGCTGAAATACCGAACTGTGTCATCCTTATCCACAAAAGTGACATCCACCGGCAAGGTGTCAATCAAAGCTTCCAGCTCCCCTACCGATAAAGCACCAGTTTCGAAAGAGACCATGCCTTCTACCGCGGGCTTGGGAGCCGGTGCTGCAACCCCCTCTACGGTCACTCTCTCCAGTCCTGGAGTAAAGCAGCAATAGCCAAGCTCATCGAATTGATGCCTTATGTCCGGCCATTCGTTTTCACCTATAACCTGTAAAGCAGTTGGAAACAGTATATTGTTCTCCTTGTAAAAGTGGCTCGATAGTATCTCAGCCAAAGCCAGTGCCACTTCATCCAATTGTTTAGCAAAGTCCTGAAAAGCCATACTCCCACGCCTGACCATGAGTCCGTAAAGTCTCTTCTTTATGTCCCTTATTTTGTCGTGTTCCATCCACATAATTGCCGGCGGCTGCGTTATGCCGTGCTTCTCAAGAGAAGGAAAAAGGACATTCTCTTCTCGAACGTAGTGGCTCTCCGAGTCCCTGAAATTATGTGCGATATCATCTAATCGCCCAATTTGTCCACTGGCAACAGCAAAATCACTCCCCATCTTTATCTCTGCGACAATACCCTTGAGCTCATCGGCAAACTTCAGGAGCATCCTGTGCTCTTCCATAAGGATATTGATGGGGTGCCCTTCAGGTGCCAGGCTGTTTTCCTTATCCAGCGATTCTTTGAGAACGGCAAGGTGAACATCACAGAATCTCTGTATTTCTTCCCTAGACATACCCTCTTCTATAAGCTCTTCCTCAACTGCTGCTATTTCAGCCGGTGGCACATCTCCCAGCGTTCTCTTGAATTCCTCTTTCACCTGCTCAGGGTCTGCACCTTCATGCAGCTTTTTGAGCAACCCTTTCAGGACTTCTTTCCTGTCTTCCGCCATCACCTCAATTTCTCCTTACGGTTTTTGCCACAACAATGTGTCACTCCACCTTTTCAAACTGGTCTTTGCTGGCGCCGCAAACAGGACACACCCAGTCATCGGGTATCTTTTCAAAAGGTGTGCCCGGTTCTATCCCACCATCGGGGTCGCCCAACTCAGGGTCATAAATGTAACCACAAACCGTGCACTTGTATTTTGCCA
>CAZUEB010000033.1:0-10447 GCA_964619115.1 uncultured Dehalococcoidales bacterium | reverse complement strand
TTCCTCAAGTAGGCGGTGTTTTTATTCAAATGGAAGACGAGATAGCTTCCATGAATGCAATACTCGGAGCATCATGGGCTGGAGTAAAGGCGATGACTGCTACCTCCGGGCCAGGCTTCAGCTTGATGATGGAGAATTTGGGTTTGGGCATTATGCTGGAAACGCCCTGTGTTGTGGTCAATGTCCAGAGGGCAGGCCCATCCACAGGCTTACCCACCCTTGTTGCACAGGGAGACATGATGCAGGCCAGATGGGGCGCCCACGGGCACTATGAAATCATCGCTCTCGTTCCTGACTCGCCACAGGAGATGTTTGACCTGACCATTACGGCGTTTGATTTGTCGGAGCAGTACCGTGTGCCTGTGTTGCTTATGGCTGATGAGGCGGTGGGTCATATGAGTGAGAAGGTCGTTATCCCACGGATAAACCAAAAAGAGCTGGTTAGCAGGCCTCGCCCCAAGGTAGCTCCAGAGGAATATTTGCCCTATGATTCGAGAGAGGGTTTGGTGACTCCGATGGCTATAGCCGGTGAGGGGTATCGTTTTCATGTTACCGGCCTGACACATGACGATAGGGGCTATCCGGTAATGACCGCCGAAGCGCAGGATAAGTTGATACGACGTCTCGTAGACAAGATACGTCTAAATGCCAAAGAGATAATAAGGTGTGAGGAAATAGATATTGATGATGCTGAGGTAGTTGTGGTTAGCTATGGAATATCCGCCCGTATCGCCCGATATGCGGTGCAGAAGGCGAGGGGCGAGGGGATAAAGGCTGGCCTATTACGGCTGATAACAGTATGGCCTTTTGCTGAAGACCGCATAAGAGAGCTGGCACCCAAAGTGAAAGCCTTCATAGTACCGGAGATAAACTACGGACAGATGGTGAGGGAGGTGGAGCGATGTGCCGCAGGCAAAGCAAAGGCTAGGCTGGTACCTCACATGGGTGGTGGCGTGCATCTCCCCGAAACAGTTCTAAAAGCTATACGAGAGGAAGCCAGATGACAAAGATGCTGACCGTAGAGGCGAATCCCATAGACTGCTACCTCAGGGTAGACAGAATGCCGCATATCTGGTGTGCTGGCTGTGGTATCGGACCAGCGGCCGGATGTTTTCTCAGGGCTATTGACCGCGCCGGGCTGGAGCCGGACAAAGTAGCTGTGGTCTCTGGAATTGGCTGCTCAGGTAGAGTTGCTGGCTATATTAAACTTGACTCTTTCCATACCACACACGGCCGGGCTCTCCCCTTCGCTACTGGTCTCAAGCTAGGGAATCCGGAATTGAATGTGGTGGTATTTTCTGGGGATGGAGATATCGCGGCTATCGGGGGTAACCATCTTATTCACTCTGCCCGCCGTAATATTGATATGACCGTCATTTGTATTAACAACTTTAACTATGGCATGACTGGTGGACAGATGGGGCCGACTACGCCGCTTGATGCTCGAAGTGCTACTTCACCCTATGGCAACTTCGAGTATCCTTTTAACTTGCCTTACTTGGTTGCTGCCTGTGGTGCTACCTATGTTGCCAGATGGACGGTGTTGCATTTGCGAGAACTGGAAAGGTCAATTGCTGAGGCATTGGTCAAGCCCGGTTTCAGTTTTATAGAGGTGCTCAGTCCCTGTCCTACCGTCTATGGGCGTCAGAATAAATCACCGCGAGGCCTGGATGAAATGCGCAGCTATAAGGAAAGAAGCATCATCAGGGATGGAGCTGACCCGAAAGATGTTGAGCTATCTCTAAATGGTACCATTGTGGTAGGCAAATTTGTTGACATAGAAAGGCCTACTTTGTGGGATTGCTACCAACAGATGCTTGATAGAGCAAACAAGTCGAAAAAACGTTAGCCGGTATTATATGGCTGATTAGTAAGGGAACTCCTTGGAGAAGAGAGCTTGAGCCGTACAGAAGTAAGATTAAGTGGTGCTGGCGGACAGGGGATTGTGCTTGCTGGTCAAATTCTGGGCCAGGCGGTTTCCTTATATGAAAAAGGGAAATTTGCTACATTCACTCAAAGCTATGGACCAGAAGCACGAGGTGGCTCCTGTTCTGCTGAAGTTGTTGTTTCGGATGAATCTGTAGGTTATCCCTATGTGATAAGTCCACAGATAGTAGTTATCATGTCACAAGAAGCCTACAATAAATACATACTAAATCTCAGCCCAGGCACGGTGGTAATTATAGATTCTGACCTGGTCAAACCCAGTGCATCGAAGAAACTTAAAGTATTCTCGATACCGGCTACTAATCTTGCTCGGGAGATGGGGCGAGTGGTAGTAGCCAATATCATCATGCTTGGATTTCTGGCAGCGGTCAGCGATGTGGTTGCTCATCAGGCGCTCAAAAAATCTATCTTGTCGACTGTGCCCGAAGGCACAGGGGAATTTAACATCAAGGCTTTCAATCTGGGATATGAATACGGGCTGAAACAAGCCAAAGCAAAGTAGAGCTTAGTTATAGATGGCGAGTAGTGTCGCAGTAATTGGTAATAGCGTTGGAGCAGCTCAGTGTGCCCTGACTTTGGCTAAAATGGGTGCTGAGGTTAGCCTCGTTGTCTCTACCAAGGCATTAAGTCTAAACAGTAGTGGAAATAGCGAATCCTCATTTGATGCCATAAGTGGATGTCTTGACATCTGGCCATTTTTGCTCAGGGCAGCGACTCATCCCGGGGTTAAGCTTTACACTAACTCCTGTGTGGAAACTTTAACCGGAGAACGAGGAGAATTCGTAGTAAAGATAAAGAGATTACCCCGTTATGTAGATGAGAAATTATGTACTAGCTGTGGATTGTGCCAGGAAGCATGCCCGGTAAAAATACCCTTTTCTTATGACGGTCATGTGCTCACACACGGTGCTATCCATGCCTCGTTAATGGGTAATCGGTCAGTACCGTCAACCTATTCGATAGACAAAAATGACACTGCGCCTTGCCGGGTGGCCTGCCCCCTTGGTATCAATATACCCGGCTTCATCTGTCTACTGGCTAAGGGCAAGGCGGACGAAGCTCTAAATCTCATTAATGAAGCTGCACCGTTAGCCGGGATACTCGGACGGGTGTGCAGTCATCCATGCGAAGATAATTGCCAGCGGGCTAAAGTTGATAGCCCTGTGTTTATTCGTGCTCTGCACCGCTATGCTGCCGATAATGCTTCCGGCAGCATTAGTTACAACCGCAGAAGCCAGGCCAAATCCAGAGAAGAGAAAATAGCTATTGTCGGTAGTGGGCCATCTGGACTGACAGCAGCCTGGGAACTGGCCAGACGTGGATACACTCCCACTATATTTGAATCCCATGCTGTGGTCGGCGGTATGCTGGCTACAGGTATACCTCGGTTCCGCCTCCCCCGTGAGGTGCGCGAAAGGGAAGTGGAGGCTATCATAGCCATGGGTGTAGATATTAAAACAGGTGTAATGGTAGGTCGGGACATAACGCTTTCTGACCTGAGGGAGCAAGGTTATAGAGCTTTTTACCTGGCTATAGGCACTGGTTTGAATAATAAGCTAAATATTCCCGGAGAAGACCTCGAAGGCGTTGTCGACGTCATATCAATGCTGTTTGCGCTCAATTTGAAGGTAGGCGCAACAGTCGGCTCAAATGTGGTGGTAATTGGAGGTGGTAACAGTGCCGTAGATTCAGCCAGGGCAGTTAAGAGACGAAGTAAAGGCACTGTGCGGATACTTTACCGACGCACATCAGATGAAATGACTGCCATAAAGGAGCATGTTGAGGAAGCCGTTGAGGAAGGCGTGCTCATTGAATATCTTACTGCCCCTGTTGAAATTATTGGCGATGGGACCAAAGTTACCGGAATACGCTGCCAGCGGATGAAACTGGGCAAAGTCGATGCTACTGGACGGCGCCAGCCGGTGCCCATTGAGGGGTCGGAATTCACTATAGACGCTGATCATGTTGTGGTAGCTATAGGCCAGCGACCAAGTACAAATCTACTCAAAATAAAGGACTTCAAGCTCAATGACGATGCGACCATAAATGTTGACCCACTGACATTTCAGACCAGCATACCTGATATCTTTGCTGGTGGCGATTGTATCACTGGTCCTAATACCGTTGTTGAAGCTATGGCTGCCGGTCTGAGGGCTGCGGAATCTGTGGACAGGTATCTCGGTGGGGGTGACTTGAGGAAGGGTCGTAGTCTGGAAAAACAGAAACAGGCTGAAGTCGATATTGAGGCAAGGTATGTCTCGCCTCACAAGCGGGCTGAAATGCCTATTCTTCCTCATGCTGCTAGAATGGGGACATTTGAAGAGACTAAGATAGGCTTATCTCCAGATATGGCCAGGACCGAGACTGAGCGTTGCCTTAGTTGCGCCTTATGTAGCGGCTGTCTGGAATGTGAGCGGGTATGTCAGGTAAATGCTGTTTCCCATAAAGATAGTATCAAGTCGGTTAAAATAGAAGCCGGAGCTGTGGTTGATTTTACTTCTCATGGTAGCGATGCTGCCCCACCCCGACCCAAATCTTCTCAAAGCAAGACTTTTCAAGTTTCTGGTGGGGGTGTCTTTGTTGTAGAAGGCGAGGGCGATTTATTGGATGAGCTCAGTCGTGCTTCGGCAACTGCACTGGATGTATCGCAGTGGTTGAAGTTACCAAAGAAAGCTGCCTCAACTGGTGCAGATGCTGATAGTAATAATGGTGGCAGGCTGGATTTCGTGCCAGCTGTAACAGAGCTGTTAAGCGTTGATGATGGGCGTACTGGAGTGGTACTGTGCCGCTGCGGTGGCAGCATTAGTTCGGTCATTGACTTTTCTGAGGTAGTTAGTGAAATAAAGCGTCTTTCTGGCGTTTCTTGTGTACGGGAGTTATCTCAGGTGTGCACTGAATATGGAGCGCGAGAGATTAAAGATTTGGTCACGGCTGAAAAACTCAGTAGGCTGGTTATAGCCGCTTGCCGGTGTTGCAATCTGGAGCAAGTCTGTTTCAGTTGCACGGAGCAGCGAGTAAGGTGTAAAGAATATTTGAGCCGATGTCTGGATACAGAACCGGGTACAGTTGTGGAATTTGTTAACATCCGCGAGCAGTGCGCCTGGGTGCATAGCAAAAACCCAGCAGATGCTACCAGTAAGGCAATAGAGATAGTCACTTCAGGGATTGTCAGGGCTCAAGGCACTTCGTCGGCAACACTTAGCGGGCGCCCCATTACCCAGGGTGCATTGGTGATAAGTACCGGGCTTCCCGGCCTGGCAACTGCAATGAGCTTAGTATATCAGTCTTATCCGGTAGCTATCGTCCACAGTTCAGAATTGAAAAAGGAAAAGGGAAAGCAAACAACTGAATACCTCGAAAAAGAAGCTAGTCTATTAAAGGAGCTTGGAGAACTGGGTGCATCTGTCATGTCGTGGCCCCGGGCATTAAGGCTTGACGGTATGCCCGGCAACTATGAAGCTGCGCTTGAATCATCTTCTGAAACAGCTAATATCAAGGTCGGTGCTGTCATATTGGATTCTGGAGCCTTGGATAAAATGCTTGCTCGGGCTGATGCTACTTTCAAGACGAGCCTTGTTGGCCGTATTCTCTCGTGGAATGCTCACACAGACAACAGGGCAATTTTAGGTTTCACTCTGCGAGAATTTGCAATTGGAGACCCAACTGGCATATTTATCGTATCGTCAAGTGCATCGGAGTCGCTTGAGAGACAGGTCATTATGGGACAGGCGATGGCGGCCAGGGTATCAAACTATTTGAACCAGGGTATGCTCAGGCCGCGGCTTACTGCGGTTACTATCGATAGGCGGTTATGTCGCGGCTGCGGTGATTGCACTGCGGTGTGTCCTTATATAGAGATGAAAATTAATGAACTAGGCACCGCTTATGCTTGTGTTGATCCAGTGTTGTGCCTGGGTTGCGGAGCTTGCCTTACCTCATGCCCTACCGGAGCTATAACTCAGCTTATTCAAAACGATTCCAGCATAATTAATACGTTAGAATCCATGGTGGAGAAGTCTGGCAGGGTTGGTGTGACCGCATGAGCCGAACTGATACCGATATCGTGGTTTTTACTTGCAACTGGGACGGCCTTAGCTGCATTGAGGCGGCGGCACAAAGCCGTCTTAACTATCCGCCATCGGTAAAAGTGATCAGGGTGAGTTGCCTTTCACGGGTGCATTCTGGCTTGATACTCAAGGCTTTCGAGTTGGGTGCGGGTGGGGTGATGCTCCTGGGATGCGAGCCAGGCAATTGCTATTACGAGAAGGATGACAGGTTCAATGTGGCTGAGTATGAAAAAACGCGTGGGGTACTGGGGTTATTGGGTTTGGGTACCGATAGGCTCAAGCTTACTCGTTTGCCGCGTTGCGATGGAGAAGGCTTTGTGAAGCGGGTGACAGATTTCATCGCTGAGATAGCGCAGGCTCCACAATAGGATATCAAAACGTAATGTTTAATGGTAAACAGGAAATAAAGGATACCCGCATACATCTCTGCCTCGATTGTGGCAAATGTACGGTGGTATGTCCGGTTGCGAAATACAAACCGGAGTTTAACCCACGGCTTATAGTACAGAGAAACACAGAACAAAGGGGCCTGAATTTTCAGGATGAAACAATCTGGTCTTGCCTCAATTGCTATATGTGTCTGGAGCGGTGCAATTACCGCGTGGAATTCCCCGAGTTTATTCGTATTTTGAGAACTGAGGCGCTTAGTAAAGGAACCCAGGCGAAATGCAGCCATGGCGGGGTATTGCAGTCTATGATGCATCTAATGACCGGTGGAAACTTGTGTCAGGAGAGGCTGGGCTGGCTACCCCCGGACATTAAGCTGTCTGCTAAATACGACACCATATTTTTTGTAGGTTGCGCGCCATATTTAGACGTCATATTCAGAGACCTGGGAGTGAATACTCTGGAAGGTGTCAAGGGAGCTTTGAGGTTGCTAAACCGAGCTAAAATACCTTTTAATCTTCTGGCTAATGAGCGTTGCTGCGGGCGTGACCTTTTGCTTCAGGGAGATAAAGAAGGTTTCATGGCTCTGGCACAGGCAAACATGGATGAATTTAACCGCCTCGGCGTTAAAAAGATAATAACCAGTTGCCCGGAATGTTACTATTCATTGAAGATTGATTATCCCAAAGTGCTGGGCAGCACAGTGGCGGAAGTGGTATATTGGACAGATGTTATAGCACCGTTGCTGCAGAGCGGCGAACTGCATATCGGGAAACTCAAGGGAAAGGCTACTTATCAGGACCCCTGCACTCTGGGAAGGGGCTTGAGGATTTTTGATTCACCTCGTCAGGTGCTGGACGCCGTGGATGGTCTGGAATTGGTGGAAATGGAACAGAGCCGGGAGAAGGCACTATGTTGCGGGGCAAGTTCCTGGGTGCACTGCGGCGCTGCGAACCGGCAGATACAGGATGAGCGTCTTACTCAGGCAGAAGCCACCGGGGCAGGGATACTGGTGACTTCCTGCCCAAAGTGCCAGATTCATCTAAAGTGTGCCCAGCGGAGCCGGAATGGGAGAATGCCTGAAATCGATATACAGGACCTGACTGGGCTGGTAGCCCGGTCACTTGACCAGGAGGTAGGCTAATTGGCTGAAGATGAACTCAGAATAGGTGTTTTTGTCTGCGACTGTGGGCTTAACATTGCCGGGTCTGTAGATACGGAGGAGGTAAGGCAGTCGGCAGAAGAGCTTCCCGGTGTGGTGGTTGCAGTAAGAAATCGGTATACCTGCGCCGACCCCGGTCAGGTAGAAATCAAAAGGCACATCAGTGAACACAGACTGAATCGCGTGGTCATAGCTTCTTGCACCCCACACCTTCACGAGCCCACATTCCGCAAATGCATCGCTGAGGTTGGGCTTAACCCTTACCTGCTGGAAATGGCTAATATAAGGGAACACTGCAGTTGGGTGCATCTATATGACCGTGAGTCGGCTACTAGGAAGGCTAAGGACATCGTTAAGATTGCGGTAGCCCGGGCTCGACTTCTCCAGCCGCAGCAGGAAATGGAAATCCCGGTGACTGATGCTGCCCTGGTAATCGGTGGTGGTGTAGCTGGGATTCAGGCGGCATTGGACCTTGCCGATGCCGGGCATCAGGTATATCTGGTGGAGGAGAAGCCATCTATCGGTGGGATCATGGCTCAGTTAGACAAAACCTTCCCCACGATGGACTGTTCTATATGTGTGCTCGGGCCCAAAATGATGGATGTGGGTCGCCACCCCAGAATTAAGCTGTTTGCCTACAGTAGTGTTGAAGATGTATCTGGCTATGTGGGTAACTTCAAGGTCCGCGTCCGTAAGAAAGCTCGTTACGTGGATGAAACCTTGTGCACCGCCTGTGGCAAGTGTGCTGAGGCTTGTCCTGTGGTATTGCCCGATGAATTCCAGCAGGGTTTCTCATCGCGTAAGGCGGCCTATATCGATTTTCCCCAAGCAGTGCCCTCAGCATTCCTTATCGACATGGAGCATTGCTTGGGAAATAAACCTGTAGCCTGTGTCAAATGTGTGGATGCTTGCGAGAAGAAGTGCATAGATTTGCACATGCAAGACAAGCTAGTGGAGTTTGAAGTTGGTACCATAATCGTAGCCACCGGCATGGGTGTTTATGACCCCACCCAGCTTGATGAGTACGGCTATACGCGTTTTGAGAATGTCATAACCAGTATGGAATTCGAAAGGCTGATATGCGGTGGCGGACCTACTGAAGGTCACCTGGTACGTCCCTCTGACCGCAAGACACCCAAACGTATTGGCTTTATACAGTGCGTAGGCTCACGGACAGAGAATCGCGGCCACCCCTACTGCTCCAACGTATGCTGCATGAACACAGTGAAGGATAGCTTGCTGATTAAAGAGCATGACCTGGACGCTGAGATTTTAGTATTCTACATGGACATTCGTGCCTTCGGTAAGGGATTTGAGGACCTGGTCCGCCGTTCCAGAGAGGTCGGCGTGCGCTATATTCGAGGCATCCCCGGTGAAATCAGGGAGGACCCGGCGACCAAGAATCTCCTCGTCAGGGTGGAGAATACCACAACAGCACGGGTGGAGGAATATGAGCTGGATATGGTGATACTCTCGGTAGGTCTTGAGCCAAAGGCTGACCTGAAGCGGCTCATCGGTGTCCTTAACCTTTCGCAGACCAGCGATGGCTTTCTAATGGAAGCTCATCCCAAGCTCAGGCCGGTAGATGCACCGACGCCGGGCATATTCTTCGCCGGCTGTGTCGAAGCGCCTAAGGATATAAAGGACAGTGTCACCCAGGCTGGGGCCGCCGCCGCCCGGAGTTCCATTCTCTTGAATGCCGGTGTCATCAAAGGCGAGGCTATTAAAGCCATAATTGACCTTGACAAGTGTACCTCCTGTGGTGTCTGCGCCCGTGTCTGTCCCTATGGGGCGATAAAGGTAGATGTCAAGGCTAAGTCCGGAGCAAAATTGATAGCTGCCGCCTGCGCCGGTTGTGGCGCTTGTGCCGCTGAGTGCCGTTTTGGTGCCATAACCATGCAACATTTCAGCGACGCTCAGGTGCTGGCCCAGATAGATGCTGCCCTGGAGACAGACCCTGAGCAAAAAATTATTACGTTCCTGTGCAACTGGTGTAGCTATGCCGCCAGTGACCTGGCAGGAGTATCCAGAATGCAGTTCCCACCGAATAACCGCTTCATCCGCACCATGTGCAGCGGCAGGGTAGACGAGAGCTTTATTCTCCATGCTTTCGAGAGAGGCGCACCCGTAGTGCTGCTCTCCGGTTGTCATTTAAGTGACTGCCATTATATAAGCGCTAATCACTGGACTATGCGCCGGGCTGACAGGCTTTGGGACAAGCTGGAGAAACTAGGTATTCGCCCCGAGCGACTGCAACTGGAATGGATAAGTGCTGCTGAGGGTCCCCGTTTTGCTCAGATAATGCGCGAGATAGAGGAGATGCGCCAGAAAGTCACCCCTCAGGAGATAGCCCGCGCCCGAAAGGTGCTTGCCGAGCAGAGGCTGAAAGCTAAGAAAGAGCCGGCTGCTGAAGATGAGCTGGGCGATACAGCCAGGGTATGAATAAGATGGAAGAGCAACTAAAGTGTCTCCATTGCGGCTTCGAATATAGTGCCACTACGGATAACAAGAAAGGTCCTCAAGAGCGGGTTTGCCCCAGGTGCAAATCTAACAGCGTACGCCGGCTACCGGACAAGAAAGAATAAGTTTCTGGCCAGGTAGCGCTGCGCTTTTTCTGTCATTCTGGCCACTTTTCCTGTCATTATGAGGGGGTGTAGCGACCGAAGAATCTCTACCTGAAAGTAGACTGCCCAGGCAATCTCAAAGGTGTGTGTTTACAAAGCCACCTTTTCCGACTAAAATAGATATGTTTCGGGGCGGTTAGCTCAGTGGTTAGAGCGCTTGCTTCACACGCAAGAGGGCACTGGTTCAAGTCCAGTACTGCCCAGGGCCGAAGTGGCGGAATGGCAGACGCGCTACGTTCAGGACGTAGTATCCGTAAGGA
>CAZUEB010000032.1:10178-10461 GCA_964619115.1 uncultured Dehalococcoidales bacterium | reverse complement strand
CGTATTTCATTTTGCTCTTAAAATCTTTGTGAATTTCTTCAGCAGCCTCTTTTACCGTGCTGCCTGTCTTCAGGATGACCGGGTCGGTCAGGTCGACTTTCTGTCCCGGACTTTTGGTGTGGACGCGTATGATTTTCAGGGCTTTAAAAATCCCGCTCTTTAACATTTCTATGTTGTTGCCTTCTGATGCGGAGACGGAAATAGCCGGGAATTGGGTGCCGTACCGAGAATTCAGTTGTTTTGCGCTGGCATCTGAATTTTCCATGTCGCTCTTGTTGGCTAT
>CAZUEB010000032.1:1238-10168 GCA_964619115.1 uncultured Dehalococcoidales bacterium | reverse complement strand
CCAATATTGGCTTCGGTAATGTTAGTGGATACGGGCACTATGCCTATGTTTTCCAGCTCCTGAAGTGTAGTCTCTACTTGTTCCACTGGCTTTTTGCTCAAATCCACGACGATGGCTATCAGGTCGGCGTTCCTGGCGACATTGTTCAACCAGACGCGGGAATCTTTGCCCGTCACTGGTGGTGTGTCAACCAGTTGGATTTGGATATTTTCCAATTTCATCATGCCTATATTAGGTGACTTGGTGGTAAATGGATAGTCGGCTATTTCGGGTAGTGCATCGGTGATGGTGGCTAGGAGTTGCGATTTGCCCACGTTGGGCAGCCCGACCAGAGCTACCTGTCCGGCGCCTTCTTTCCTGATGTAGAAGCTGGCTCTGCTGGTGGCAGCCCTTCTCTCTGCCTCTTCGGTGAGCTTGGCTATTCTTCTTCTCAGGTCGCCATACAGGTGGTCGGTGCCCTTGTGCCTGGGCATGATGGCAATCATGGCTTCCAGAGCCTCGATTTTCTCCTCCGGAGTCTTAGCTTGCCTGAGGCGCTTTTCAGCATCGAAGTACTGTGGTGGTAGATTTGCTGGCATAGTTTCGCCCGTATCGATAATTTTAGCATATTCCACATGTGGAGATTAAGGTTGAGCTTGTTGCGAAACTACTATGTGGTAGAATATGGACATGGACTGGGCACTTATTGTTGCCATTATTGCATTGGTGGTGGCAATAATGGCAATACCCACTGTTTTTCAGATGATATGGGGAAAGCCAAAGTTGAAAATTGGTTATGATAACATGAATGGATATAGGCTTTGGATGAAACTGCAAAATATGCCATAACTAATAAATTTCTGACTACCATAGGTGTTAAGAGGAATCCGATAGATATTCGTAGTATCTGGATATCAATAAGAGATAAAAATAACAATGATGAGTTTGGCGAGTTTAACGTATATTATGGTGATACTACTGATAAAGATATTCGCAAATTGACGTTAGGCAATGCGAGGTCAAGTCATATTACATTACTAGCATCTCCAATGTCGGCAAATCTCGATGTGGCAGGGATTAGAACTAGAGCGGAGGGTAAAGTATTTGTGATAAACGAACTTGGTAAATATGACCAAGTGCTGAATGTGGGATTATATAGTTTAGCTTTGGTTTTTATGGCAGATGGGGTGTCGCAGGAAATAGAAAAGGATTTCCGTGTAAATCAAACTAAACCATTTGTGGAGTGGGTGGAATGAACATATTGTCTAATCGAAAAACACTGGTTACCTATAGCACTGTACAAAGCTTATGCTTTCATAATAGAGAGACGAAACAATAGACAGCTACTTTGCGAATACGGCGAACTCCGGCATTGGATTGCCACGCTTCGCTCGCAATGACAATTAGGAATTGCTTTGCCTCAGATTCTTCGGTCACTCCGTTTCCTCAGAATGACATAGGTGTTGTGCCTCAGGATTACACAGGTGAGCACAGTGCCATCCCAGTCTTTCGCCCCATGTCATTCTGAGCGTAGCGAAGAATCTCGATGGCTTAGGTTTTTTATCATTGCGAGGGGCATCGCTACGCGGAGTTTATTTTGAGTGAGATTCTTCGGTCACTCCGTTTCCTCAGAATGACATCTAAGTTAGCTAGTAAAAGAATTGCCCCATATGGTACAATGGCAGATATGAAAATCAAGGATATTGGCAAACTGGTGCTATGTGTTGCCGCTTGTCTGGCTGCTGGCGCCATTGGTTCCATGTTTACACGGCAGGCGATTCCTACCTGGTATGCAACGCTGGAGAAGCCGGCTTTCAACCCGCCGAACTGGGTGTTTGCCCCGGTCTGGACGCTTCTGTATATACTGATGGGCGTAGCCGCATTTCTGGTCTGGCGCAGGGGATGGGAGAACCGACAGGTCAAAATAGCGCTGGTCGCCTTCCTGGTACAGTTGATTCTAAACGCCTCATGGTCTGTGGTATTCTTCGGTCTTGAGTCGCCTCTGTACGGGTTGATTGTAATCGCAGCCCTCTGGGTGGCGATATTATTCACTACCTTGAGCTTCTACAGGATATCCAGGGTTGCCGGTGTGCTTATGTTGCCTTATCTGCTCTGGGTAACTTTTGCGGCGGTTCTTAATGAATCGATATGGCTGCTGAACCGCTAGGTCGCAAGTGTAGCCTAAAAATCTGTCCTGCACGTTTTTTCTAGATGAAAGCTTCGGCGTATTGCTATGAGTGCCTGCAAAAGCTGGCTTGCCAGGCTGCTGAACTGGCGTCCAATGACGAGCCGACTAAAGCCAGGGCAACAGACGAAGGCTTGAAGATACTTCGTGATAATTTCTCCCTTGATTGCGTATCTATTGTTGTTGCCACCAAAATCCATGATGTCATCAAGAAGATAACCGAAAACCCTGACCCTTATAGAGAAATGAAAGATAAGGAGATTGCAGTTGCCAGAGAGTTGTCGAAACAGATAAAAGTTGAGCATAATAGCTTCAGGGGTTGTCTCAAGTTTGCCACTCTGGGGAATACCATAGATTTCTTCAGACCTCTTGATGTTATCAAGCAGGATATGAAGGGGCAGGTTAATTTCACCATCGATGATTCGGAGCGCTTTGAAACTAAGCTCAAAGGTGCTAGGAGGGTCCTGTATCTTGCGGATAACGCTGGCGAGGTGTTCTTTGATTTACCGCTTCTCACATGGATGAGGCAGTGGGCTTCGGTTACCTACGTGGTTAAAGCGGCGCCGGTTCAGGACGACGTTACCTTGGGTGATATCAGGCGCGCTGGGGTTGAGCTTGAGATGGGCGAGGTAATAACCACCGGCACGGCTACCCCGGGTATAGATTTCTCTCTGGCGTCAGATGAGTTTAAACGCGAGTTCAATTCCGCAGACCTTATATTTGCCAAAGGTATGGGCTATTATGAGTCTCTATCCGAACTGCCGGCGGAAGGCAGAGTTTTTCATTGTCTCAAGGCGAAGTGCCAGCCGGTGGCTGATTCCCTTGGTGTGCCGATTAATAGCTATATCGCTATGCTTCGCTAGGAGCGGACTGGCGAGGTTAAATGTATTCTTTGATTTCGGTCAGGCTGCGAATTCGGGGGCAGTCTGTGATGTCCGGGAAATAGTCGTTGCGGTCAATGAGCAAAGCTTTCATGCCGACGCCTCTGGCGCCGACGATATCTAGGTCGTACTGGTCACCGGTATATATGACTTCCTCAGGCTTGACCTGAGCTTTCTTTAGTGCTGCCTGAAATATCTCTGGGTTTGGTTTATCGCAGCCTACCTCGGCGGAGGTTACCTTGAAATCTAAGTACGGTTGCAACCCTAGCTCTGTATATGTGGACTCCATATCCTGGACGACATTGGAAATCAGCCCCAGGACTAAGCCGAGGTTATCGAGCTCTTTCAAGGTCGGTAAGGTATCCTCGTAGGTTTTGAATTCCCATTTTTGTTCTCGGACTTTTGCCAGTACCTGCAGTGCCGCGCCGCGGCTGATTTCTGCGCCGGCTCCTTTGACTATCATGGTTGCGTATTCTATGTAAAAGTTGATTTTTTCCTCTGGAGTTTTTTTGTCTATGGGCGAGCGCAGGTTTTCATTTCTGTAGAAAATATCTGCTGCAGCTAAAGAGCTGAACAATGATTTGGCTTCAACCGTGATACCAAGTTCACGGCAGATACCAACATAGAGCTCTTCCCGGGGTGGATGGTAAGTGGCTAGAGTGTTGTAGAAATCGAAGAAGACAGCTTTAATCATGTCGAGTTGGAATTGTAGGAGAAATCAGCCTGAAGTGTCAAACTAAAGGTCAATCAGACCGATTTGATTCCAGGTGAAGCCGTCGTTGGTGCTTACGGAGAAGGCGCTCTGGTCACCGCTGCCGCCGCCAGCGGAGCTGGTGCCGCAGTAAGCAGCTTTGCCGTCAGTAGACCAGGCTACTCGAGCCTGACCTGGGCCGGTGGGTGGTTTCTGGCTGCTTTGCCAGGTAGGATACATTGATTGAGGGTTAGCTGTAAAGTATACCTGAGGACCTCGGAAGAGGCCGATTGTTTTTGTGGTTGTAGCTCCGGCTAGCAGCTTGCCGCGGCTGAACATGCCGTAATGGGCAAGACTGCAGATGACGTCGGCGCGAACCAGAAGCCGATAGCAGATGGTGTTGTCCATGCGGTAGACATCATCATTGGGGTTGCCGGCATCAGCTACTCCCGGTGGGTTATCGCTCCAGCAAGCATAGACATGCTGGCGTGAGGGCATGGTTCCTGCGTAATCTGCCGGCAGAGCTATGTCGGCATAAGTTAGTGGTGTCCCCGGCGTGTCCTGCCCTGGTTGACAGATTTCCACGGGGTAGCCTGCAAGACTATTCCAGATTGTGGTATTTCCACCAAGGTCTCTTGTGCCCATGTAAAGATAGGTATCGTCAGTCGGCGGAGCAGTTGCGGCGATGGCCAGAATAGTGCCGTCAGAAGCTAACCCTGGCGAATATCCGATGGCGAAGATATCGGCGTTTGACCAGCCTGTAGCGCCGGTGCTCATGTCTTTCCAGCCTGTGGAGAAGCCATTAATTTTGTTAACCCATACCCTGCCGTTGCCATTGTTTGTGGAGGTACCAACGGCTATTTCTCGGCGACCGTAGCTTGGTGAGATGGCGAGACATTTGACTCTCTCGCCAACACCCAGATTGCCAGCTAATCCAGTGGTGGCAAAATTAATACCTCCATTAGTTGATAAGTAGACCTCAGCCCCGGCGTTGGTGACTACGGCTACTATCCTGGGGTCATCGGGGGCTATAGCCAATTCTGTCCAGGGTGCTGCGCCGCCAAGCCCTCTTGATATCTCAGTCCAGTCGATGCCACCGTGGTCTGATTTGTATAGCTCCGCATTTGGGGAATCGATAGCGTAAATCATGTTATTGTAGGCTACGGCTATGTGATTGACATCGCTGTTTGGCAATATGAGCAGAGTGCTGACGACAGGGGTTTCGACTTGGGGCTCTTTTTCTGGCGGTGGTGTGGCTATGGTGAATTCGACACTCGCTGGATCGGGGTCGATATTACCAGCTTCGTCTCTTGATTTGACATAAAATGTATAAGTGCCATCAAGTAAGTCGGTGTATGTTGTGCTGGTATCAGAGGTGAATGGAGAATAGTCGGTGTCATGACCTTCCAGATAGTATGAGTAAGTTAGATTGGTAGGTGGCGTGGTGTCATCGCTGCCGGTCCATTCGAAAGTGACAGTGTTGAAGCTGATAGTTTCACTCGGGGCGATGGTAATTGCTGTTTGGGGTTGTAAGATATCTGGCGTTGATGCTTCTGGTCGAGTCGGCGGAGGTGGTGCTGTAGGCGTTATTGCCTTAGGGTTGCAAGTTACGCTTGGCAGAATCAACAAAACCAGACACAGGATAAATAATATTCTGGGCTTACTGATTGTTTTCATCAGTCGACTTCTGTGGCCTTACTATGTTTCGATTCTAACATAATTGCTTGTAAACATCACTCCTGGGGCTTTTGACACTCGGACATAAAGTTGATAAGCTTTCATAAGCTTCCGAGGAGGTTAAATTGCCTGAGGGAAAAAATAAAGTAGACATGGAAAAGATTGTCTCGTTGTGTAAGCGGCGAGGTTTCATCTTTCCAAGCAGTGAAATATATGGCGGGCTAGGTAGCTGCTGGGATTATGGTCCATTGGGGGTGGAGCTCAAGCGGAATGTTAAAGAAGCTTGGTGGCGTGCAGTGATTCAAGAGCGGGATGACATGGTTGGCATAGATGCTAGCATAATGATGCATCCACAGACATGGGTAGCTAGCGGTCACGTTGAGGGCTTTTCTGATCCTCTGGTGGAATGTAAGGACTGTCATCTCAGATGGCGGGCTACTGACTTGAATGGCAATAGTTGCCCTGATTGTAGTGGTGAACTGACGGAGCCAAAGCAGTTCAACTTGATGTTCAAGACTTTTATGGGACCAGTGGAGGATGATGCCAGCGTGGTTTATCTGCGGCCGGAGACAGCTCAGGGCATTTTTGTTAATTTCGATAATGTGCTGGCTACTTCGAGGAAGAAGCTGCCTTTTGGCATTGCACAAATGGGCAAGTCTTTTCGCAACGAAATCACGACTGGCAACTTCATCTTCAGAACCAGAGAGTTTGAGCAGATGGAAATTGAGTACTTCGTCAAGCCTGGCACAGATGAGAAGTGGTTCGATTATTGGGTAAAGGAGCGATTCGATTGGTACTTAAAGCTCGGTATTAAGGAGGAAAACCTGCATCTTCGTAAGCATGGGAATAAGGAACTGGCTCATTATGCTAAGGGCTGCTATGATATCGAGTATCTTTTTCCTATGGGTTGGGCGGAGTTGGAGGGTATTGCCAATCGGGGTGATTTTGACCTTGTGCAACATGCCAAGTATAGTGGAAAAACTTTGAGCTATTTTGATGATGAGACCGGGGAGCATTATACGCCCTATGTTATCGAGCCCTCGGCAGGCGTTGACCGCTCGACGCTGGCCTTTCTTGTGGATGCTTATGATGAGGAGCTGGCCGAGGGGGAGACCAGGGTGGTTTTGCATCTTCATCCAAAATTAGCTCCAATCAAAGTAGTCATTCTACCTCTGAGCAGAAATGTAAAGCTGGTGCCGCTGGCAAGGGAAGTATACACGGAGCTTCGTCGTCATTTTATGACACAGTATGATGATGCCCAGAGCATAGGTCGGCGTTACCGTCGCCAGGACGAGATAGGCACCCCGTTTTGTGTTACCATCGATTTTCAGTCACTGGAAGACAAACAGGTTACTATTCGAGAACGTGATAGCATGGCACAGATTAGGCTGCCGATAAATGAAATGGTGAAGACATTACAGGCTAAGCTGAGTGGCGAACCTTTTGATGCACAGCCTTTGTGGGCAACTAGAACACCTGATGCTTTAGGGCAATGAAAATTCTTCATTTTGCTGACCTCCATCTTGGCGTGGAGACTTATGGCAGTGTTGACCCGTCTACAGGTTTATCGACAAGGCTGCTGGATGTTCTCAGGGCTCTGGATGAAGTGGTGGAATATGCAGTGGCAAATGGTGTGGACCTGGTTCTTTTCTGCGGCGATGCCTATAAAAGCCGTGACCCTTCCCAGACCCAACAGCGGGAGTTTGCCAAGAGGCTTAGGCAGCTATCGGAGAACGGAATCCCCGTTTTACTTCTGGTGGGTAATCATGACCTGCCTAACGCAGTTGGTCGAGCTACTGCCGTGGAGATTTTTGATACTTTAGCAGTTAACCATATTTATGTTGGCAACCGACCGGATATTTACCGTATATCGACCAAGCGAGGTGATGTTCAGGTGGTGGCTTTGCCTTGGCTGAGACGTAGTGCATTGCTAAGCAGGGAAGAGACCAAGAATCTTACTATAGACCAGGCGAATGACCAGATTCAGGAAATGATGACCCGCAGACTATTGGGCGTTATTTCTGACCTTGACCCAAACTTACCGGCATTACTGGCTGCTCATGTCTCGGTGTCTACAGCTAAGCCGGGGTCGGAGAGAAGCATGGTAGTCGGCAGAGACCCTGTTTTGCTATTGGGCAATATTGCTCAGTCTGTTTTCGACTATGTAGCTTTGGGGCATATCCACAGGCAGCAAGTTTTAATTCAAAATCCACCTGTGGTCTATGCTGGTAGCCTGGAGCGTTTCGACTTCGGTGACGAGGGCCAGGATAAGGGCTTCTTCGTAGTTGATGTTGAATTGAGGGGTAAGGGAAGACATGTGACCTATGAATTTCATAAAGTAAATGCCCGGCGCTTTATGATGCTCGAAGTTTGCATTGATATTGGGGATGTGGAGCCTACTATTGCTGTTTTGAAGGCTATTGCTCAGCACGAGGCAGAAATTAAAGATGCTATAGTAAGGGTTCAGCTTTCTCTGCCAGGCGCTCTGGAAGCTTTGCTTTGTGATGCAGAGATAAATAAAGCTCTCAGAGTGGCTCATTATGTTACTATTGCTAGAGAGGTCAGGCAGGAGGCGCGTCTTAGATTGAGTGAGTGGACAACCCAGAAGTTGACTCCGGTTGACGCACTGAAAAAATATTTAGAGACTAAGAAAGTATCAGATGAGCGCCAAAAGGTCTTACTTGAATATGGTGAAAGGCTGATGTGGGAAGCGGAACAAATGGTAGGAGAAAGCATGGAGGTTGGAGGTTAAGATGAAAATGAGATTCGGCTTAAGGGAGAAAATACTCATACCCTTTTTGGCGTTATCATTTATCTCGCTGGGCGTTATCAGTTCACTTTCGATTCGCAGCATATATCAAATCAGCTATACAGTTAGAGAGAATAGCATTACCATGGGAGAAGAAGTTGAGCGTCAGAGCATCGCAGCATTGGAGGATTTGGGCAGGAGGTTGATACAGCGGCGGGCATTGAACGTTTCCAACGAGATAGGGATATTCATGCGCTATCACCCGAACGCAACTATTTCTGAACTGAAAGATAACAAGGAACTGGTGGATATAGCGGTGCAGCGTGTTGGGCTAACCGGATATACAATGGTTTATGATAAAACAGGCACAGTCTATTTCCATAATGACCCGAAGATGGTGGGTGTCAACTTACTTAAGGTGGGTGGCGAGCCTGTCTACTTCTCATCTATTTTAGGCAGGAGTTTTGAGGGAGAAACCTCAGGTTATTACGATTGGGAAGACGAAAAAGGAGAGGTCAGGGTGAAATATATGCATTGCATACCTGTAGAAGGAGCAGGGCTTGTAGTAGCGGCAAATACCTATATTGACGAGTACTCGGCACCTGTCGAGGACTTGTTAGACCAGATAACTGCTGTAGTCTTGGCTACAAACCAATATATAGATGAGCAAGTGAGACAAGCGCAGTTGATGCTCATTATTGTTTTCAGTGGTATGATTTTTATTGCCACTGGAGTGATATTTCTACTGTCAAGGGCAATCACCCGACC
>CAZUEB010000032.1:0-1138 GCA_964619115.1 uncultured Dehalococcoidales bacterium | reverse complement strand
AGCTCTTTCGTTAAGCTCGACGAGTTATTACCATATGTAGGCAATCTGCTTCGCGAAACTTTTCATTACTATAATGTCAACATTTTTCTCTTGGAATCAGGTTCTAGCAAGCTGACACTTAAAGCGTTGTGTCTGAGTGGCCAGAAGGGGGTCATACCAGTCGGAGTACCGTTGGAAATTGATGAGGAGAGTATAGTCGGCTGGGTAGCTCAGTCCGGCGAACCAATCTTGGCAAATGATGTAAGTGAGGATCCCAGGTATCGTGCTGTTGAAGCATTAAGGGAAACCAAGTCTGAGCTTGCTGTTCCTGTCAAGGTTGGGAATAATGTTATTGGAGTGCTGGATATTGAGAGCAAGGAAATCGACGCTTTCAGCGAAGCTGATTTATACACCGCCCAGACGTTAGCTGACCAGTTGGCTGTGGCTATTGAGAACGCCCGCCTTTATGAGGAGACACGGCAGATGGCAGTTATGGAAGAACGTAATCGTATGGCAAGGGAGATTCATGATACGCTGGCTCAAGGATTTAGCGGCATTATTCTGCAATTGGAAGCAGCTGAACAGGCTATGAGTGGTGATGTCTCAGCTACAGAGCGACATTTGAATCAAGCTCGAAGCTTAGCTCGAAAGAGTCTGGCCGAAGCCCGGCGGTCGGTATGGAATCTACGGCCTCAGGCTTTGGAGCAGTTGCGTTTGGTTGAGGCAATTAAGCAGGAGGTGGATAAATTCAGTCAGAGTATTGGGGTGAATGCTAAGTTCAGCGTTTTTGGCGCAAGGCGTGAGTTGCCACCTGAGATAGAAACAGGCCTTCTTCGAATTTGCCAGGAATCCTTGGCCAATGTGAGGAAACATGCCAAAGCTACTGAAGTAGAGGTAAGCTTGAATTTTAATGAATCAGCATTGGAGCTGAGTATTCGCGATAATGGCGTTGGCTTAAAATCTCGAGCAGCGAGTGGTGATGTAAATAAACGGGATACCTTCGGGCTGATAAGTATGCAAGAGCGTGCTCGAGGTTTAGGAGGTACGCTAGAACTGCAGAGCAGAAGAGGCAAAGGAACGCTGGTGAGGGTTGTTATTCCTACCAGCAAGGAGGTTTTGTAGTGGAAGCTATAAAGATTTTGATTGCTGATGACCATCC
>CAZUEB010000031.1:0-11141 GCA_964619115.1 uncultured Dehalococcoidales bacterium | reverse complement strand
TATTCTGTATGGCTTGTCCAGCCGCCCCTTTGACCAGATTGTCCAGACAACTGATGACTATAAGTCTGCCGCTCCTGGCATCGATAGTAGGATAAACAAGACAAAGATTGCTTCCCCAGGTTTGCTTGGTCTCAGGCGGCTTATCAACTACCTTGACAAAAGGTTCCCCTTTGTAGTAATCGGTATAGACTTCTATAAGCTCATCTTTCCCTTTAGTTAACGTGCTTTTATTCAGTCTGGCATAACACGAACTCAAAATGCCTCGAGCTGTCGGTACCAGATGAGGCAAAAAGGTCACCAAAGGTACAAAACGAGTGTTCAGAACCTCAAGTTCCTGAACAATCTCCGGAAGATGACGATGTCCATGCACGGAATAGGCACGCACATTATCGACAGCCTCGGTATAATGGGTTGATAAGCTTAAAGTCCTGCCAGCACCTGATACACCTGACTTACTATCAATGATGATATCAGGCTCAATCAGGCTTTCCTTAACCGCCGGCGCCAGAGCCAGCAAGGCTCCTGTGGGATAACAGCCGGGATTAGCTATCAGATTGGCTTTGGCAATTTCGGTGCGATGGAACTCAGGCAAGCCATACACGGCTTTCTGCAGCAACTCTGAAGCTGGATGTGCAAAGTCATACCATTGCGGGTATTTATCAGCATCTTTGAGCCTGAAGTCGGCACTGATATCGACAACCCTGATGCCGCGCTTAATTAAAGGCAATATTACCTCAGCGCTTGCCTTGTGAGGCATCGCTGAAAAAGCAAAATCGACCTCACCAAGCTCTGCGGTAATTGTCATATCAATATCAGCCAGATGGGGGAAAACATCGGCTAGCTTATGCCCAACAGCGCTTCTACCCGTAATCGAGCCGAGCTTCACCATTGGATGCTTATGAAGCAACCTGGCTAATTCCAATCCGGCATAGCCGGTGACATTTATGATACCAACTTTTGTCTGTGTCATAACCAACCCCTATTTGAACTCTAATTTAGCCTCTACATATTTTACCACTTTAAACAGCTAATTTACTGCTTTCAGGTGGCAGGTGTCATTTATAAACAAAGCCGAGGGCACACCACCTCTCACCTCAAAAAGATTAAAAGCACAGACATCCTGAGTTATTTCCCAGAAATGGGAATTATCTAAACCCAGCAAGCTTAGGATAAGAATCTGGCAGACTACCTTGTGCGAAACCAGAACAATTGTCTCCTTAGGATGCTGTATTATCAGGTCATCCACTGCTGAAGCGGCTCTTTCCCTGACATCTGCTAGGCTCTCACCTCCGGGGAACTTTACTTCATGCGGGCTATTCAGCCACTTCGAATAAAGGCTACCATAATTTGCTGCCGCTTCCTCAGGAGACAACCCCTGCCACTCTCCATAGTCTATATCGATAATACCAGGCAACAGCCTTACTTCCAAAATTAAAGGGCGAGCCAGTATTTCGGCTGTGGTCAGAGCGCGGTGAAGCGGACTGGAATAAACTGCCGCAATTTGCCATTCAGCAACTCTGCCAGCTGTGGCTTCCGCCTGCTTGATACCTACCTCATCAAGCTCAAGCGCTGCTCTACCGCGAAACCTCTCCACACGGTTCCACTCTGTCCGCCCATGTCTGACTATAATAAGCCGCATTAAATAAAATCTCCTGATACACTACTGTCACCCTGAGCAATAGCGAAGGGTCTCCCTCAAAGTCTAAAGCCCCACTGCTACATTTCTAAGGAGATTCTTCGCCCCGATTGCGTTGGGGCTCAGAATGACAACCGAAGATATTATGTCCTATTACCTTTCTATGACCATTGCCATACCCTGTCCACCACCGATGCACATCGTAACCAGCCCCCGGTGCAATTTCTGCCTTTTCATTTCATGAAGCATAGTCACCACTAGCCTGGCACCGGTACAGCCGATAGGATGTCCTAGAGAAATGCCACTGCCACGGACATTGGTATTATCCGTGCTTAACCTTAGCTCTCTCATGCAAGCAATAGCCTGAGAAGCAAAGGCTTCGTTTAGCTCGATAATGTCTAAATCCTTGATTTCCATGTCTGCTTCTTCCAGGGCTCTTCTCACTGCCGGTATCGGACCCAAACCCATATAAGCGGGGTCAACACCACCTGAAGCATAAGACCTGATAACACCCATCGGCTCAAGCTTCAATTCTTCAGCTTTTCCCCGGCTCATAAGCACTACCGCTGCAGCGGCGTCATCAATACCAGAGGCATTTCCGGCAGTTACAGTACCATCTTTCTTAAACACTGGGGGCAGCTTTGCCATTTTCTCCAGGCTGGTGTCCATGGGTCGCTCATCGGTATCAAAAGCCACTGCTTCGCCCTTTTTCTGTGGGATAACCACCGGCACTATCTCCTCTTTGAAAAGCCCTTGAGCTATAGCAGCTCTGGCTCTCTGATGACTTAAAAACCCGAGCTCATCCTGCTCTTGCCGTGAAATGTTGTATCTAGCAGCGATGTTTTCGGCGGTGAATCCCATGTGATAGCCATAGAATATCTCCCACAGTCCGTCATAAACCATGAGGTCTATAGCTTCGCCTTTGGCATTGACATCCATCCGATAGCCCCAGCGGGCTCGAGGTAGGACATAAGGAGCATAACTCATATTTTCCATGCCGCCGGCAACTATTACTTCTGCCCGACCGAGCGCTATTGCCTGCGCTCCCAAGGTGATTGCTTTAAGCCCTGAGGCACATATTTTATTTACAGTAAAGGCATACGTTTCTTTGGGTAAGCCAGCATAGATAGTAGCCTGCCTAGCAGTGTTCTGTCCCTGACCGCCCTGCAGCACATTACCCATAATCACCTCATCGACCTGAATTTCCTTAAGTTTCTCATCCCAGTTATAATGAGTCTTTTCCAGCTCTATAAGACCGGCACCACTTATTGCCTCAGGGGCATACCTAAGCAGCTTCTTACCAGCTTTTGGTCTCATGTCGACCCGCTTCAACGCTTCTCCGATGACCAGTGAGCCAAGATTAACCACAGGAACATCTCTCAAAGAGCCGCCAAAGGCGCCAATGGCTGTTCTGACTCCACTAACGATAACCACATCTGACATAGCCCTGTACTCCTTATCTAGCTAAAGAATTTTATTGCCCAACCAGTTTACGAAAAATCTCTGGAGCAAAGCTTCTAAGAAATTCGCGGCTTGAGCCGTCAGGATTTCCAAATAAAGGAGTAACCGAAATCTTATTCTGTTCCAGCGCTCGGATATCAGTCCCTGAAATCAATTGCCATTCAGACTTGCCACGCATAATCCAGTGGTATTGCCTCTTACCATCATATCCCGGTTCTATCCTGTCAACATAGTTGCGCTCGCCTAGCCTAGTAATCTCTATCCCCTCAAGCTTCTCTAGAGGCAGATTGGGCAGGTTGACATTCAGCAACATTCTTTGGGAAATACCTCTATCAACGATTTCTCCAATTAAAAGCCTTGCCAGCCTGGCAGCCACATCAAAATGAAGACTCCCAAAGGCAGCTATAGAAATGGCGATGGCGGGAATGCCATAGAAAAAGCCTTGCAAGGCAGCTCCAACCGTTCCTGAGATGTAAACATCGTCGCCTAAATTCGGCCCCTCGTTGATGCCAGAAACCACTAAATCTACCCCATCCTTCAAAACAAGCCTGAGAGCCAGGATAACACTATCTGCCGGAGTACCCTCGACTGAGTATGCGGCTACTCCATCAAGCGGCGCTCTTATCCCAATCATTCTCAGAGGGTGGCGGAGTGTTACCGAAGTGCCGGCGCCGCTCTGGTCTCTATCCGGAGCGACTACAGTTACCTCAGCTATCTCTTGTAGCTCTTTCGCCAGTGCCCACAGCCCATCAGCATATACGCCATCATCATTACTAACCAGTATCTTCATATGAGTAGCCCCAAAACCATTCGAGTTTATCATATCAGCCACCGTAGGACAAACTTAGTCTATATACCTTGCGCCACCATCAAAACAAGGCTATAATCTCCCTCATGTCCAATACAATGAAGCAGGCTAGCTTCCCCTCCAGACTCGTTGCTGGCATAATTGTTGCCCTCTTTTTCGGTGTTGCTCTGTATCTCCGAGTTGCTCTCCCTTACGACCAGGTCTTCGTTGGTGATTGGGTAAAATTCACCGGGATTGACGCTTACTTTTTTATGCGTATCGTTGACAACCTTGTTCATAATTTCCCTCATCTCAATTCTTTTGACCCATACGGTCTATATCCCGGTGGCTGGGACATTACTATGCCTCCTTTCTTTGTCTATTTCCTCGCCGGCATTACCTGGCTTGTTGGTTTCGGTTCACCAACTCAACATACTATTGATGTCGTTGGCGTTTATTTTCCGGCAGTTTTAGGCGCTTTAACTGTTATCCCGGTCTTTTTCATCGGAAAAGCACTGTTCAATCGCTGGGCTGGTGTAATAGCTGCCGGCTTGATTGCCATTTTACCTGGTGAATTTCTTGGCAGGTCAATACTCGGCTTTACCGACTACCATGTTGCCGAAGTGCTATCCACCACAATCACTATGCTGTTCCTTATTCTGGCGGTGAAAAGCGCCACGCAAAGCGGAATGACTTTCAAACATGTGAAATCCTGGGACTGGGGGATTATATCCAAGCCATTTATCTACAGCCTTCTAGCTGGTATATTCCTCGGAATTTACTTTCTTACATGGCAAGGTGCGTTGCTGTTTATTTTCATCATATTTGTCTATTTTATTGCCCAGTTTATTATTGACCATTTAAATAGCAGGTCTACCGACTATCTCTGCTTTGTCAGCACCATTACTTTCATCATCGGACTACTGATATATTTGCCCATCTCTCCAGGCATAATGTCTTTAGCTTCTTTCGTTATTGCTATCGTTGTTCCAATAGTGCTATCTGTGCTCTCTATTTTTATGTCTAATCGCGGCATAAAGCCAATCTTCTATCCCGTAGCCATCCTCGGCCTCGGCTTGGTCAGCCTGGCAGTTTTCCATATCATTAATCCATCTCTTCTTCGAGGCATGATAGGAAGTTTAGGCATCTTTACATTACCTATTGGGACAACCGTCCATGAAATGGAACCGCTGCTCTTTCCTGGTGGCAATTTCTCGCTAACCGTTGCTTGGGCTAATTTCACCACCAGCTTTTTCCTCAGTTTTATCTCACTGGGTATACTCATCTATTTTATCGTTAAGCGAGGCGAAACTGACAAAACGCTGTTCGTTATCTGGAGCCTGGTGATACTGGCAGCTACCCTATCTATGCGACGCTTCGCCTATTATTTTGTCGTAAATGTGGCACTTCTCACCGGCTATTTGTCATGGTTAATCCTCAAGTTCAGCGGCTTCAGAGAGAAGGCAGCTGAGTCTACGGAAGCAACTATAGAGATAAAAAAGCAAAAAAGGAGGCAGGGGGATAGCTCGCAGCCCAAGGCTAATCCAGTAAAGATGGTACTGGGCATGATTGTCGTCATCTTTCTTGTTTTCTATCCCAATATTGGTCCGTTGCCGGGCGGAGTCAAGCCCCCAATCAATGTTGCTAAACATGCACCTTTTGCTCCCAGTAATGCCTGGTATGAATCCCTAACCTGGCTGAAGGACAATACCCCAGACCCGTTCGGCAATCCTGATTTTTATTACGACCTCTATGAGCCGCCACCGCTAGGTGAAAAATACAATTATCCTCAGACTGCTTACGGTGTCACTGCCTGGTGGGACTATGGCTACTGGATAACCCGCATTGGTCATCGTATACCCACTGCTAATCCTGGCACTGGACATAAAGGAGAATCTTCGTTTTTCACCTCTCTCGACGAAACCACAGCCGACACCCTGGTAGATAGATTTGGCTCAAAATATGTAATTGCTGACTATTCCACAGCCATGCTCATAGATGGCAAATTTCAGGCGGTAGCAACTCTTAGTGGCAACAGCACGGAGAAATTCTTTGACGTCTTTTATCAGCCTCGGGAGGACAAACTCGAACCTGTAATACTATTCTATCCTGAATACTACCGTGCACTACTTATAAGGCTATACAATTTCGATGGAAAGCAAGTCATGCCTAAAAGCTCTCCTGTTATTTCCTACGAAGAAAGAGTCAGCCGTGACGGTCAGCCCTACAAGGAAATCACCAGCGCCAAAGCTTTCCCCAGCTACGAGGAGGCTGAGGCTTATATCTCAAACCAGGAATCGGGTAATTACAGAATAGTCAACGACGATCCCTTTGCCAGCCCTGTACCCTTACAAGCCTTGGAGCATTACAAACTCATTTACAGTTCTAATAGTTCCAAGATGACACTAGGCGGTAATTTGATTCCCGAAGTAAAGATTTTTGCGTTTACTCCTTCACCTATACCGACGGTGCAAATCTTGAGAGACCCGTATCTTCCATATATCTGGAGTGACTCAGTTATATTGTGGGGCGAACTGGTCAGCCGAGGCACAGCCTCAGAGGTAACTGTATCTTTCCTGTGGGGAAGAACCGAATCTTGTGATGAGGGTGAGACCATTGCAGAAGTAATGAAATCGCCAGGGTGTTTTAACTGCGATTTGTACGATTTATCGCCAGGTACCACCTATTACTACAAGGCTAAGGCTGTTGGTGATGATACCAGTTATAGCGAGGTAAAGAGCTTTACCACACAGCCACCCGGTTGGCGACTTCACAATCAAGAGGAGTAGCTTGTGGAAACCTAATTGTATACGAGCTTACTTGCTATTAATCCACTTTTGAGTTTATTAGACTATGAATTGGCTTGTTCTAGCCAGCGGTTTTGGTACAAGACTATGTTCTCTGACATTCAATAAAACAAAGGCATCGCTGGGCTATAAAAGCAAGCGGTTGCTAACTTATTTTGTGGCTAGCATTCCACCCATTGCTGCCTGTAACAGCGAAACCACGCCAGAGAGCACAGGATACAACCTGGGCGATGTCATTGCTTACCTGATAGAGACAGACGAAGCTTACGTCTACTCTTTCACTGAGCAGTGGCTGGATGCAGCAACTCCGCTTAGCCATGGCTAATGAATTAGGACATAACAGATAACGGCACTAGACCGTAGAGGAAATACTTGAAAAACTCATATCAGAAATTTACTAAGGATGTCATAAGTATAGGAATCACAAATCTCCTTCTAGTCTTGAGCACCCTGATTATAATACCACTGATTACCAAGACCTTAGGAGCCCACTACTTTGGAATATGGTCACAAGCAGAGGTGACGATTCAACTAGCGCTTTACATTGTTGGCTTAGGCTTGCCGTTTGCCCTGTCAAGGTTTCTAGCTGCGGAGACAAATAAGGAAAAACTACAGGAGGGGTTTTACTCTGCATTCACCGTCGTTGCATTGGCTACCTTAGCTGCCTCAATCTTGTTAATCGTGTTTGCCAACCCTCTTGCCACAGCCTTTTTTGATGGCGCTATTCAAATAGTCAGAATAACAGGGCTTATTATTCTAGTTTGGTCCTTAGACATGATGTTTCTCAATCTCTTTCGAGCCCGTCGTCAGATGATAAGCTATGGCATTTTCATGATTGCCGCAAGGTATGGGGAGATTGGTCTGATTGCTTATTTCGTCTTCAATGGTCACGGGATACTAAGTGTAATTCTGTGTCTCTTGGCAGTGAGAGCTCTGCTATTGCTAATCCTCTTTTTATTCATAAAATCGCAGATTGGCATCAAAAGACCTCATTTCCACGACATCAAAGAATATTTAAGTTTTGGCTTGCCTACTGTGCCGGGAGATATCTCCGCCTGCATAATTGCCTCCAGCGATAGATATATCATTGCATATTTTCTGGGAACGACATCGGTTGGGATTTATTCTGCAGCCTATGCGTTAGGAACTATTCCCCTCATATTTGCTGCAGTTTTAGGTATTGTCCTAGCACCCACATTGTCCAAATTATATGACGAAGGCAGGATGAGCGAGGTAAAAATCTACCTAAGCTATTCATTAAAATACTTCCTGGCATTAGCTATCCCTTTTGTTTTTGGAGCAGCTATCCTTGGCAAGCCAGTATTGGGACTGTTTTCGACCGTTGAGATAGCTTCACAAGGGTATTTTGTTGTCCCCATGGTCGCTTTGGGCGTTTTGTTATACGGTGCCTTTGCTGTAATCTACCATACTCTTGTTTTGGTCAAGAAGACGAGGATACTTGGTGTAATATGGATAATTGCGGCTTTGGTTAACCTCGGGCTTAACATTTTGATAGTACCATATCTGGGGATTATGGGTGCAGCGCTCGCTTGCTTAATTGCCTATTCACTGGTGTTAGGCATGGGAAGCTATTACTCATTTAGAGAGTTAACCTTTGATATCGATTGGCGATTTATAAATAAAAGCCTGGTTGCCTCAGCGATAATGGCTTTGGTCATCTGGATAATGAGCAATTTGAATGTTATTATCACAGTTCTGGTTGGAGTAGCTGTTTATGGAGTAGGTCTCTTCCTGCTGAAGGGATTCAAGAGAGAGGAAATCGCTTTCTTTAGTAGACTATTCAGCAAAAATGTTCCTGCGGCGAGCTCCGATAATAAAACCGGGTAGCATTTCGTCTGCTAACGGAAATCGATGCCGTATTTGGCAACCAATAATTCAATTCTACCCGACACAGCCACACCATGAGTGTTGTTGAGACTGGTAACGAGAACCAAGTAACACGTAAACAGCTTGATGGTAGGGAACCAACTCGCTTCTATGCTGGCTTGCGGGCAACTAGCCACATGTGCGAGGAGAGCATGTTATCAGCCAAGAACCGTTGAAAGCTGTCCCCAACCCGCTCCCATTCATCTATCAGTACCTGTTTTAGGAACGGTTGCGAAGAGACGTCCCGTTCACCTGTCAGGATTTTCTTACGGACCAATTCGGCATCCAGTTTTCCAGGAGTCAGCACCTCTACCGTTTCAAAACCACATTGTGTAACCAAATGGGACAGCGAGATGGGATGAAAGTAGTTCAAGTGCTCTATATCTACTGTCTTTGAGAGCTCCTGCAGCACGACGATATCGAACCCTCGGACGTTCGGGCAGGTAATAACCAGCAAACCACCAGGCGAGAGGACATCTGCACAACTGAGCAAGAAATCTCGCGGTGAAAACAGATGTTCGATGACCTCAAAGCTTGCTACAACGTCAAATGTATCCCTCTCAAAACGCACTTGCTCAATTGGCTTCTCAACCACCTCCAGACCCTTACGCCGACAGGTATCTGCTAAATCAGGTGTTGGTTCCACAGCAACCACACGACGGAATATCCCTAGGTGCTGCACTTCCTCACAGAAAGTACCAAATCCTGCTCCAACCTCCAACAGCGTGCCGTTCTCGATGTTATTCCGCCGGCAAATATCAGAAATGCGCTCCGCTCTTGGGCGGAAAATTTTCTCACGTCTGGCTTCCTGGGAAGCAGGGAACATGTACTTGTTCCAGTACCAGTAAGTCTCCGATGCAGCGTAGTACATCTCCAGGATCGCTGGTGTAGGTCTGGGATTGACGTACATCGTCCCACACCCCAAACAGACCACGTAGGTCAGTTCGTACTTCTCAAAGGTTTTATGTGCATCTTCGCCTCCACAGGCTGGGCAAGGCACGTGGACAAAGTCATCCTTGTGCTGTAGGAGCCGACGAATGTCAGCAGCAGCAAATTTAGCTTGATCTTCTATCAAGCCATCTGGGCGGATTTCGTTTTCCCTCAAAGTAATATCTTTTAATTCGCTCACGGTTCTTGCTGAAGGCTACCGTGCATCGCAAATATCCAAAGCACCCATCGCCAACAGGCAGCCCGGACAAATATCCCGGTGGTTGGACCGTGCCTCTACTTTACTACTCTGAAATAAGACCATAGCCCACTTTAAACAGAGGCTGCCATTTGTCCCGCAAAAAACTTGTCGAGGGCAGCGACGTCCACGAATATTTTTCTCCAGCCGCTGGATTTTTGCGGAAAAGTTTTCTATTTACAAAACGCTCGAAGACCGGCCAGAACTCTTCTACCGTGATGCCAATGTACTCGCAGAACCGGCGGATGTAACGGGCATCGCATTTGCCATCGTACTGTTCCACAAGTTTAATAGCTTCTTCTCTAGATAACCGCCCCTCTCTGATTTCATAGCAGACTTCATCAGTAGTGCAACCAAACCCAAATTTGTAGTATTTTAGCATCTGATTGACGAATAGCATATCGGAGTCAACTGAGCCATACGGGTTCAATCTCCCTGTCATATTCGGATCCATCCCCTCTCGACCCCGGAGCCCTCGCGAAACTGCAAACTCAGTGTTTCCGGCATAGGACCATTCCTTCACATAATAATTCAAGAAGATAGCTCTGACCTTCTTTCTCAATTCGTCCTTATCAGGGAACTGGTAAAACAGCAGGTCTTTCAACTCAATTCCTTCCTGGACCCAATCACTGGCATTTCCTCCTCCCAGCGTGGTATATTGGTCAACATTCAATGCATCATCGTCGGCTTCCAGCTCATCGAGAGTTCCAAGTACTATTGCGGCATTGTCTCCCTGAACAACCAAAGGTATCCCGAACGCTAAAGCTGCCTGATAAGAAACAGCATACAGCATGTACTCGGATGGCTTGACTGGATTGCCATACTCGAAAAATGCTTTCCGGGCAGCTGCACGCCATACCTTAGGATTAGACCTAAAGGAAATCAAATCGAACCCCTGCTGGACCAGGTTCTCCAAATTGTGGCGTCCTGCTTCTGTGATGTTGTCAGGTGCCATGTTTACCAGCAGCACCCTCAACCCCAGCCGTTCCTTAAGATAGAGCGACTGATAGTGACTGTCTCTGCCACCACTGACACCGCTGATGCAGTCAAAGCCCCCACCGGAATTTTTCTTAGCCCACTCAGCAATCTTTTTCAATTCCCTTTCTCTCTTATCCCAGTCGACGCTCTGCATTTGTTCAGAAAAACGACATGCGGCGCATACGCCCTCGGCATCAAACACAATCCCTGGTCTGGTATCAGGTTGTACACACTTTTTGCAATACTTCATGTTTGACCATCTCCTTTACTAGTTGTTTTGAAAAAATAAATGGCACATATTTTCAGGCGACACACAATTTCGCCCCCGGTATATTAGACATACCTTGCTAATAAATATAACAATAAAATGTTACAATTATGTTACGAATTCGTTACATG